>JANYBR010000439.1 GCA_025360685.1 Pseudomonadota bacterium | reverse complement strand
CGATCCGCGAGGAACTGGTGATGTCGCTCGTCTCGATGATCGGCCCGCGGCCGAATCTTTATGGCCGTCAGGCGGGTGTGCACAAGCGCTTGGAAGTCTCGCAGCCGGTTCTGACGAACGCCGATCTGGAGAAGATCCGCGGCATCGAGACCGTGCTCGACGGCGCATTCCGCACCACGACGATCGACATCACCTGGGATGCGTCCGAAGGTGCCGCTGGCTTGGAGCGCGCAGTCGAGCGCATTTGCAGCGAGGCCACAAACGCTGTCCTGCTCGATGCGAACATCCTCATCCTGTCGGATCGCGCCGTGTCGCCGGACCGCATCGCCACCCCGGCGCTACTCGCCACCGCCGCCGTGCATCATCATCTCGTCCGCCTCGGCCTGCGCATGCAGACTGGTTTGGTGCTGGAGACGGGCGAGGCGCGCGAGGTGCATCACTTCTGTGCGCTAGCCGGCTACGGCGCGGAGGCGATCAATCCCTATCTCGCCTTCGAAACGCTCGAACAGATCCGCATCCAGCGCGGCATGTCGCTGAAGCCCTATGAGGTCCAAAAGAACTACATCAAGGCGCTGGGCAAAGGCATTTTGAAGGTGATGTCGAAGATGGGTATCTCCACCTATCAGTCCTATTGCGGCGCGCAGATCTTCGACGCCGTCGGCCTGTCGTCGGCGTTCGTCGAGAAATATTTCACCGGTACGGCCACGACGATCGAAGGCATCGGTATCAAGGAAATCGCGGAGGAATGCGTGCGTCGCCACAGCGACGCCTATGGCGACAATCCGATCTATCGCAACATGCTCGACGTCGGCGGCGATTACGCCTACCGCCTGCGCGGCGAGGATCACGCCTGGACGCCGGAGTCCGTCTCCCGGCTGCAGCACGCGGTACGCGGCAACCTGCCCGACGAATATCGCGCCTTCGCGCAAGGCATCAACGAGCAGAGCGAGCGGCTGCTGACCATCCGCGGATTGATGCAGTTCAAGCTCGCGGACAAGCCGATCCCGCTGGCCGAGGTCGAGCCCGCCGTCGAGATCGTCAAACGCTTCGCCACCGGCGCGATGAGCTTCGGGTCGATCTCCCGCGAGGCGCACACCAATCTCGCCATCGCCATGAACCGCATCGGCGGCCGGTCGAACACGGGCGAGGGTGGCGAGGAATCCGACCGCTACGTGCCGCTGCCGAACGGCGATTCGATGCGTTCGCGCATCAAGCAGGTCGCCTCGGGGCGTTTCGGTGTGACTACCGAATATCTCGTCAACGCCGACGATATCCAGATCAAGATGGCTCAGGGCGCCAAGCCCGGCGAAGGCGGCCAGCTTCCCGGCTACAAGGTCGACAAGAACATTGCCCGCGTGCGCCATGCCACACCTGGCGTCGGACTCATCTCGCCGCCGCCGCATCACGACATCTATTCGATCGAAGACCTGGCGCAGCTGATCCGCGATCTGAAGAGTGTCAACTCCCAGGCGCGCATCTCTGTGAAGCTGGTGTCGGAAGTCGGCGTGGGCACAGTCGCTGCCGGCGTCGCCAAATGCCGTGCCGATCACGTGACGATTTCCGGCTTCGAAGGCGGCACGGGCGCCTCGCCATTGACCTCGCTCACCCATGCAGGCAGCCCGTGGGAGATCGGCCTCGCCGAAACGCAGCAAACCCTGGTGCTGAACGGATTGCGCGGCCGCATCGCCGTGCAGGTGGACGGCGGAATCCGCACAGGCCGCGACGTCGCCATCGGCGCGCTGCTGGGTGCCGACGAGTTCGGCTTCGCCACCGCGCCGCTGATCGCGTCCGGTTGCATCATGATGCGCAAGTGCCATCTCAACACCTGTCCGGTCGGCGTAGCCACGCAGGATCCGGTGCTGCGCAAGCGCTTTACCGGCCAACCGGAGCACGTCATCAATTACTTCTTTTTCGTCGCCGAAGAGCTGCGCGAGATCATGGCCAAGCTTGGCTTCCGCACCTTAAACGAGATGACCGGCCGGGTGGACCGCCTCGACATGGTGCATGCGCTGCATCATTGGAAGGCCAAGGGCGTCGATCTCACACGCCTGCTGCACGCCGCCCAACCCAAGCCTGGCGTGGCGATCTACAACTGCGAAAAGCAGAACCACAATCTGCACACAGCGCTCGATCACGATCTTATCAAGGCGGCCCAGCCCGCTATCGAGAGCGGCCAGCCGGTACGGCTGGAGCGCAAGGTGCGCAACGTCGACCGCACCGTCGGCGCCATGCTGTCGGGTGAAGTCGCGCGCCGTCACGGCCATGCCGGCCTGCCCGAAGACACAATCGTGGTGCGCTTCGAAGGGACAGCTGGCCAGAGCTTTGGTGCGTTTCTGTCGCGCGGCGTCAGCCTGGAACTCACCGGCGACAGCAACGACTATGTCGGCAAGGGCCTGTCGGGCGGCCGTGTGGTGGTACGTCAACCCAAGCCGACGCGGCGCGAACCGACTGAGAACATCATCGTCGGCAACACGGTTCTCTACGGCGCCATCGCCGGCGAGGCTTACATCGAGGGCGTCGCGGGTGAGCGCTTCGCGGTGCGCAATTCCGGCGCGGTCGCCGTGGTCGAAGGCACCGGCGATCATGGCTGCGAATACATGACGGGCGGAGTGGTTGCCGTGCTGGGCATGACGGGCCGCAACTTCGCCGCCGGCATGTCGGGCGGTATCGCCTATGTCTACGATATCGACGGCCGGTTCGAATCGCGCTGCAACACAGCGATGGTGCGCCTGGAGAAGATCGACCTGGCTGCGGCCGGTGACGAGAGTGGCGCACCGCGACAGCGCTCACTCAGCGTCACGGACAGCGGCATGGGTGATCCGCTCGGCTTCGATGCCCAGCGCCTTCGCATCCTGATTGAGAAGCACCTGCTGTACACCGGCAGTGCGCGGGCGCGACATCTGCTCGAACACTGGGATGAGTGTCTGCCCCGCTTCGTGAAGGTGATGCCGGTCGACTATGCCAAGGCACTTGCCGATCTGAAGCGCGAGAAGGTCGGCGCCCGTGCCGTGGCAGCGGAGTAGCCATGGCTGACCCGTGGGGATTTATCACCGTCGAACGTCTCGACCGCGCGAGCGAAACGCGCGATGAGCGTGTTGGCAACTATCGCGAATTCTACAAGCCGCTGCCTTACACGGAAGTGACGCGCCAGGCCTCTCGCTGCATGGATTGCGGTATTCCCTTCTGTCACAGCGGCTGTCCGGTCAACAACCTGATTCCGGACTGGAACAACCTGGTCTATGGCGAGCAGTGGCGCGGCGCGCTTGAAGCACTGCACTCGACCAACAACTTTCCGGAATTCACCGGGCGCATCTGTCCGGCTCCCTGTGAAGCCTCCTGCACGCTGAACATCGACGACAATCCGGTCACCATCAAAACCATAGAATGCCAGATCGTCGATCGCGGCTGGGAAGAGGGCTGGATCCAGCCGCAGATGCCCGTGCACAAGTCCGGCAAGAATATCGCCGTGGTCGGCTCGGGCCCAGCGGGATTGGCAGCGGCCCAGCAGCTCGCGCGCGCCGGTCATGGCGTGACCGTCTTCGAAAAGAGCGATCGTATCGGCGGTTTGCTGCGCTACGGCATTCCAGACTTCAAGATGGAAAAGCACATCATCGACCGGCGCATGCGCCAGATGGAAGCCGAGGGAGTCACGTTCCGCACCGGTGTCGAAGTCGGTGCCGGCATGTCCGTTGCGATGCTGCTGCAAGACTACGATGCGCTGGTGATGTCTGGCGGCGCCGAAGCGCCACGCGACCTCGAAGTCGAGAATCGCGATCTATCCGGCATTCATTTCGCGATGGATTTTCTCACCCAGCAGAACAAGCGCGTTGCGGGCGATCCGGAGGATCGCGCGGCGCCAGGCGGCACCATCAGCGCCAAGGGCAAACATGTCGTCGTGATCGGCGGCGGCGATACCGGTTCGGACTGCATCGGCACGTCGAACCGGCACGGCGCGGCATCGATCACTCAGCTCGAGATCATGCCCAAGCCGCCGGCATACGAGAACAAGGCGCTCACCTGGCCCGACTGGCCGCTCAAGCTGCGTACATCTTCAAGTCACGAAGAAGGTAGCGAGCGCGACTGGTCGGTCCTCACCAAGCGCGCCGTCGGCACGAACGGCAAAATCCAAGCGCTGGAATGCGTCGGGGTGGAGTGGATCAAGGCCGCCGACGGACGTCAGCAGATGCGCGAGATCCCGGACAGCACGTTCGAGCTGAAGGCCGATCTGGTTCTGCTGGCGATGGGCTTCGTCGGACCGTGCCAAAGCGGCCTCGTCGAACAGTCCAATGTCGCGCTCGATCCACGCGGAAACGTCAAGGCAAATGTCACTGACTACAAGACAAGCGTGCAGAAAGTGTTTTCCTGTGGCGACATGCGGCGGGGCCAGTCCCTGGTCGTCTGGGCGATCCGCGAAGGTCGCCAATGCGCCCGTGCTGTCGACGAATTCCTCATGGGTGCGAGTGAACTTCCGCGCTGAGCCGTCGCACGAATGTGAATTGTGACGCTTTATTTACTGCCAATCGGGCTTGATCTGGCTCGGCCAAGACCGACAATCCGTTCGCGCCCGTAGCGACAAACTGAACTTGCTCTTGCAGGACATCTTCATGAATTCTCTCTCGCGTTGGGTGTCGGTTGTATTCGCCCTGTTGCTGCTCGCCATCCCCGCTGCGGCACGGGACACGCCTCCGGTAACGCCCTGGCCACAGCTGACGAGCGATCTGCCGGCCGATCCGGATGTGCGCTTCGGAACGCTGCCCAACGGCATGCGTTATGCCATTCGCAAGAACAATTTGCCCAAGGGCGCGGTGTCGGTTCGCCTACGCATGGATGTCGGCTCGCTGATGGAGCGCGACAACGAACAGGGCATCGCGCATGTGCTCGAGCATATGGCATTTCGCGGTTCGACCAATGTGGCCGACGGCGATGTAGTGCGAAAGCTGCAGGACCTGGGTCTGACATTCGGTGCCGACACCAACGCGTTCACCGCTGCGACGCAGACGGTCTTCATGTTCGACATGCCCAAGAACGACGCGACATCCATCGACACAAGCATCATGCTGATGCGCGAGATCGCGGCAAACCTGACCATTTCGCAGACGGCGCTCGATACCGAACGCAACGTGGTCCTCGCCGAAGCGCATCTGCGCGACGTACCGGTGGCACACCTGCAGAAGGCCGATCTTGGCTTTCTCTATGGCGAGCGCGCGGCGTCGGCCCTGACACCGATCGGGCTGGAGGATGTCGTTGCCCACGCCTCATCGAAGCTGATCCGCGACTTCTACGAGGCGTGGTACCGCCCCGAACGCGCCACGCTCATCATCGTCGGCGATGTCGATCCGGGTCAGATCGAAGCCAAGATCAGGGCCGCATTCTCCGACTGGAGAGCGCGCGCGCCTGGCCGTACGGCGCCAGCTTATGTGCCGCCTGCCCGGCATCCCACGGCGGTCAAGTATTTTGCCGAATCCGGCGTGCAGCCCTTCATAATTTTCAATTGGCTGACGCCGTTTGACATCAGCCCCGACAATTTGGCGAATGAAACACGCCAGGTCCTTCGCTTTGCGGCGCTCGCGGTCGTCAACCAGCGCTTGAGCGTTCTGGAACACGGGGCGAATCCGGCCTTCATTTCCGCTGCGGCCAGTCACGACCATGTCGGAAACGTCGCCGATGCGACCGAACTCGTCGTTACCTACCGGAACGCGGAAACGCTGCAAGGACTGCAAGCGGCAGAGCGTGTGTGGCGCGATGCTCTGGCGCACGGCGTGCAGAAGGAAGAGCTGAATCAGGTCATCTCCCAGCTGCGCACCTTCTTCCAGGGCCAGGCGGCCGCTGCTGAAACGACGACGACGCCGTTCATTGCCAATGGAATCGAGCGTTCGGTCGACGACCGCAGCGTCTACACATCGCCGGCCGCTGACCTCGCTCTGTTCAACGACGTGGCAAAGGGCATGACCGTCCAGTCCGTCTCGGCGGCGATGAAGGATGCTTTTTCCGGCGACGGACCGCTTGTCTTTGCCAGCGGCGCGAGCCCGCTATCGGGCGGCGAAGCGGCGTTAGCGGCGGCGCTCTCCGACGCCGACAACACGCCGCTGGCCGCAGCGCGCTCAAACCCTGCGCCGCTCTGGCCCTATGCATCGTTCGGCCCGACGGGTCGCGTTGCAGCGCGAAGCACGGTCGATGATCTTGGACTGACATTCGTGCGCTTTGCCAATGGCGTGACGCTCGCCGTCAAGCCCACACAGTTCCGTGCCGGGCAGATACTCATCAATGTCCGTTTCGGCCAGGGCCGTCTTGCACTGCCGCATGATCACATCGCGCCGGCCTGGACTCTTGGCGGCGCCTTCGTTCAAGGCGGACTGCGGCGCTACAGTGTCGATGATCTGCAGCGGCGCATGGCCGATAAACTCTGGGGCGTTTCGCTGGGAATCAGCGACGACACCTACGCACTCACCGGTTTTTCCCGCGCCGGCGATCTGACTGCCGAGTTGCAGGTCATGGCTGCCTATCTCACCGACGCGGCGTGGAAGCCCGAAGCTTTCGATCAGGTGCGCATAGCCGACGCCGGAATTCAGCTGGAAACGCAATCGTCGCCGAGCGCACTGCTGGCGCGCGAGTTCTATGGTCTGCTGCATGGCGGCGATCCGCGCTGGCGGGCGCCGACCCTCGATGAGATCAACGCCGCCACCGTGGATCAGGCCAGGCAGATGATCGTGCCTGCGATGGCTTCGGGACCGTTGGAGATCACCGTGGTCGGTGATGTGACGGTCGACCAGGCGATCCAGTCGATCGCGGCGACCTTGGGCGCATTGCCGCGACGCTCTGCCGGCGGAGCTATCTCGGACGGCGATGAACATTTCCCGAAGGCAACGGCGCAGCCCTTCGTTCTGACCCATCATGGCGCGGCCAACCAAGCCGTCGCGGCGATCGCCTGGCCGACGAGTGGCTTTTTCCCGCCGATGCGTGGAGCGGTCAACGCAAGCGCGTCCAGCCTGAAGGAGCCACGCACTTTGCGCCTGCTCGCGGAGATCTTCTCACAGCGTCTGCTCGATGAACTGCGCACCCGCGAGGGCATCACCTACACGCCGGGCGCGTCGACCTATGCGTCCCTGAACACCCCGGATTATGGTTTTATCTATGCGCTCGCCCAGATTCCGCCGGACAAGATTTCAACCTTCTACGCGGTGGTTGACCATGTCGCCGGCGACTTGAAGTCGAAGCCGGTCGCCGCGGCGGAACTTGAGCGCGCGCGCGGTCCGCGGATCGAGGACATTCAACGCCAGCAGCAGAGCAACGAATACTGGCTCGCCCTGCTTGCCGGCGCGCAGTCCGACCCGCGCCGCCTCGATGTCATCCGAACGACGATTCCGGATTTGCGGCAGGTGACGGCAGAAGATGTGCAAAGAGCAGCGCAAAACTGGTTGGTGGACAGCAAGGCCTACATGGTCGTGGTGGTGCCGGGCGCGGCGAGTGCTCCATCCGGACAACGCTAGATAAGAACACTTCAGTTAGTGTATAAATTACCAACGCTATAGCGCTGCGGCATCATGGACTTGCGGTTTGGCGCCCCATGCTGGCCAAACCTTAGAAGCAGCGGTATGCGAACCGTTGCTCTCTGTGCATACGCCGCTAGAGTTAAAGCCGCACCGGGCCCGCTAAGTGCCCGGACGGGTGAGGAACATGAGCGACATCGAGACATTCCGGGCCGAGACGCGCACCTGGCTGGAGGCCAATTGTCCCCCTTCGATGCGCGGCAACCCGGCGGTCGATGACGACGACAACTCGATCTGGGGCGGGCGGCGGGCGACGTTCAAGAATCCGGAGCAGAAGCTCTGGCTCGATCGCATGGCAGCCAAGGGTTGGACCGCTCCCACCTGGCCTAGGGAATATGGCGGTGGCGCACTATCGAATGCGGAAAGCCGCGTGCTCCAGCAGGAACTCGGACGCATCAAGGCGCGTCCCGCTCTGATGTCGTTCGGGATCTGGATGCTGGGTCCCGTCCTGCTGGAATACGCCAACGAAGACCAGAAAAAAGAATTCCTGCCCAAAATCGTGCGCGGCGAAGTGCGCTGGTGCCAGGGCTATTCCGAACCCGGCGCCGGCTCCGATCTTGCCGGCCTTCGCACGCAAGCAGTCGACAAGGGCGACCACTACCTCGTCAACGGCCAGAAAATCTGGACTTCCTACGCCGACAAGGCCGATTGGATCTTCTGTCTGGTGCGCACCGACAATAGCAAAAAGCATGAAGGCATTTCGTTCCTGCTGTTCGACATGGCATCGCCCGGAGTCGAGCCACGCCCGATCAAGCTGATTTCGGGCCAGTCTCCGTTCTGCGAAACCTTCTTCACCGATGTGAAGGTGCCCAAAAAGCAGCTCGTCGGAAAACTCAACGGCGGCTGGGATATCGCCAAACGACTCCTGCAGTACGAGCGTCAGAACATCTCTTCCGGCGGCTTCGGCGGCGGTGGAGGCGGCGCCTACGACATCGAACACGCAGCGCTGGACTATCTCGGCAAGGAAGAGGGCAGGCTGGCCGACGCAGACCTGCGTTCACGCATTACGACACACAAGATGGAAGCGCGCGCTTTTGCGCTCACCGTGCGTCGCGCGGAAGAAGAATCCAAGCAGGGCAAAGGTCCCTCTGCCGCCACATCGATCATCAAATACGCGGCCGCAAAAATTAATCAGGAACGCACGGAGCTGATGGTCGAGACTTTAGGCACGCAGGCACTGGGCTGGGAAGGCGAGGCATACAAGCCCGGCGAGATCGCAGCGATGCGCGGCATGCTGCGTGCGAAGGGCAATTCGATCGAAGGCGGCACATCCGAGGTGAACCTCAACGTCATCTCAAAACGTGTGCTCGGCCTGATGGATCATCAGTGACTGGTTCTGAACCTCATGCTTCGACACTTCAGAGCGACAGCGAATGAAGCAGCATGAGGATGTTTAGTTAAACTTCATCCTGGTCCGAACGCTGTCGCTACGGACTGTCGAAGGATGAGGAACACCAACGAGAGAAGAGAGACGACAATGTCAGCTGCGGAGAAAATCGACACCGATCTCGAAGCATTCCGCGCCGACACGCGCAAATGGCTGGAGGCCCGTTTCCCGGCTTCGCTCAAGGGCGCGAACATGCTCGCGTTCATGGAAGGCTTCGGTTCGAAGGATCCCGACTTCCTGAAGTGGAGGGAAGAGATGGGCAAAAAGGGCTGGGGTGTTCCCACCTGGCCCAAGCAATATGGCGGCGGCGGATTGTCGAAGGCGCAGGCGCGTGTCCTCAATCAGGAACTGAGCCGCATCGGCGCGTTTAATCCGATCGGCGGCATGGGCACGGCGATGTTCGGCCCGACCTTGCTGGAGTACGGCAATGAGGAGCAAAAGCGCCGCCACATGCCGGGCATCGTCAATGGCACGGTGCGCTGGTGCCAAGGCTATTCCGAACCGGGCGCCGGTTCAGACCTCGCCTCGTTGCGTACCCAGGCCGTCGACAAGGGCGACCACTATCTCGTCAACGGACAGAAGATCTGGACCAGCGGCGCGCAATATGCCGACTGGTGCTTCTGCCTGGTGCGCACCGACAACACCAAGAAGCATGAAGGCATCTCGTTTCTGCTGATCGATATGAAAACGCCGGGTATCGAGACACGCCCGATCAAACTGATCAGCGGCAACTCGCCCTTCTGCGAGACATTTTTCACCGACGTGAAAGTGCCGAAGGAAAACCTGATGGGGCCGCTGAACGGCGGCTGGACCGTTGGCAAACGCTTGCTGCAGTTCGAGCGCGACGGCCAGGGCGGCAATGCGCGCGGTGCCAGCTTCCGCGGCGCAGACCTGCGCAGACTTGACGAAATCGCCAAAGACTATGTCGGCACGGACGCGAGGGGCCGCATCGCTGATCCCGACCTGCGAGGGCGCATCGCCAACCACATGATGGATACCGCCGCCATGCACCTGACGGTGCAGCGCATGAATGACGATGTGCGCTCCAACCAGGGGCCGAACGCGGTCACCTCGATCATGAAAAACGCCAATGTAAAGGTGAACCAGGACCGCGCCGAACTGCTGATCGAAATGATGGGCGCGCAGGGCCTTGGCTGGGAAGGCGCCAGCTACACGCCGAACGAGATCGATCACACGCGCAACTGGCTGTCGGGCAAGGCGCAGTCGATCTATGGCGGCTCGAACGAAATCCAGAGCAACATCATCGCCAAACGGATATTGGGATTGTTGGATCATCAATGAGCATCTCGACGCTCATCCTTCGACAAGCTCAGGATGAGGATATGTAGTCTTCCTCACCCTGAGCTTGTCGAAGGGTGAGAGCGCCGAACGAAAAGAGAGAAGAAGCCGATGTCTGCCGCAGAGAAAATTGACACCGATCTGGAGGTCTTCCGCGCCGAAGCGCGCGAATGGCTGGAGAAGAATTTTCCGCCATCCCTGAAGGGCAGGTCGGGCATGATGATGGGCGAGGATGGCCCGGATGCCAGCGCCGACTTCGGAAAGTGGAAAAAAACAATGGGTGAAAAAGGTTGGGGCACGCCGACCTATCCCAAGCAGTATGGCGGCGGCGGCCTCAGCCAGCCCCAGGTCCGCGTGTTGCAGCAGGAGATGAACCGCATCGGCGCATGGAATCCGATCGGCGGGATGGGCGTGATGATGTTCGGCCCGACCTTGCTGGAATATGGCAGCGAGGAACAGAAGAAAAAGCACGTCCCCGGAATCGTGAAAGGCGAAGTGTGGTGGTGCCAGGGCTATTCCGAACCCGGCGCCGGCTCGGACCTTGCGTCGTTGCGCACGCAATGCGTCGACAAGGGCGATCATTACCTCGTCAACGGACAGAAGATCTGGACCAGCGGCGCACAGTTTGCCGACATGTGCTTCTGTCTGGTGCGCACCGACAATACCAAGAAACATGAGGGCATCTCGTTCCTGCTGATCGACATGAAGTCGCCGGGAATCGAAGTGCGGCCGATCAAGCTGATCAGCGGCAACTCACCCTTCTGCGAGACCTTCTTCACCGATGTGAAGGTGCCGAAGGAAAACCTGATGGGACCGCTCAATGGCGGCTGGACCATCGGCAAGCGCCTACTCCAGTTCGAGCGCGCCGGCCTTGGCGGCGCGCCCGGCGGCGGCGGCCTCAACCGCGGCGGCGAAACGCGCTCGCTCGATCAGGTGGCCAAGCATTATGTCGGCACCGGCGAAAAGGGACGCATTGCCGATTCGGACCTGAGGGCGCGCGTTGCGAACCATATGATGGATATGCGTGCCTTCATGCTGACTGTTCAGCGTTCGATGGCCGAAGCCAAGGGCAATTCGAGCCCGAGCTTTACGACCTCCATCATGAAGAATGCCGGATCGCGCATCGGACAAGAGCGCGCCGAACTGCTGCTGGAGATCATGGGCAGTCAGGGTCTGGGCTGGGAAGGCGAAGGCTTCACGCGCGACGAACTCGACACGATTCGCGGCTGGCTCGGCGGCAAGGCCACGACCATTTATGGCGGCTCCGCCGAGATCCAGAACAATATCATATCCAAAAGGGTTCTCGGTCTTCTGGATCACCAGTAAATTGAACCAACATCCTCATCCTTCGACAAGCTCAGGATGAGGAAAAAGCAAGACCTCATGCTGAGCCCGTCGAAGCATGAGGGCCGAAGAACGAAGAAACGAGGAAAACAATGGCAGTCTTGAACGAAGAACAGACAATGATCCGCGACGGTGCGAAGTCGTGGGTGCAGGAAAAATCGCCGGTGACCGCATTCCGCAAGCTGCGCGATAGCGGCAACGCCGACGGTTTCGACCGCGCGGCGTGGAAGGAAATGGCCGAGATGGGCTGGGCCGGCATCCTCATTCCGGAGGAGTTCGGCGGTACGGGCCTTGGTTATTTGACGCTCGGCCTGGTGCTGGAAGAGACGGGCCGCACGCTCACTGCCTCGCCGCTCATCTCGACGGCGCTGACCGCCACCACCGCGCTGCTGCTCGGCGGCAACGATGCGCAGAAGAAGAAATATCTGCCGCAGATCGCCGAAGGAAAGCTGATCGCGACCTTGGCGGTGGATGAGGGCGCCCATCACGCACCGGAGAAGATCGCACTCAAGGCGGAGAAATCGGGCAGCGGCTACAAGCTGAACGGCAAGAAGAGCTTCGTGCTCGACGGCGGCACGGCCGATCTCGTCATCGTGGCAGCGCGTACTTCCGGCAAGCCGGGCGCCAAGGGTGGCATCACTCTGTTCCTCGTCGATGCCAAGGCAAGCGGTGTCAGCCGCGAAAAACTGAAAACGGTCGATAGCCGCGGCGTCGCGAATCTCACCTTCGCCAACGTCGAAGTCGGGGGCGACGCCGTCCTCGGTGCGGCCGATCAGGGTGACGGCCTGCTGGAATCCACGCTCGACCGCGCCCGTGCCGGGCTGGCCGCTGAAATGCTCGGACAGGCGATGCAGTCCTTCGACGTCACGCTCGACTATTTGAAGACACGCGTGCAGTTCGGCCAGGTCATCGGCACTTTCCAGGCGCTACAGCATCGCGCCGCCAAGATGTTTACCGATCTGGAACTCGCCCGCTCCTGCGTCGAGGGCGCGCTGCAGGCGATTGATCGCGACGCCAACGATGTGGCCCAGCTGGCCTCGCTCGCCAAGGCCAAGGTCGGAGATCTCGTCCATCTCGTCTCGAATGAAATGGTCCAGATGCATGGCGGCATCGGCATGACCGACGCGCATGATGCCGGCCTGTACCTCAAGCGCGCCCGCGCCCAGGAAGCGACCTTCGGCGGCTCGTCCTACCATCGCGATCGCTATGCGACGTTGCTGGGGTATTGAGCAGTAACTCGAGAAGTGAAAAAGGCCGGACGCAAGTCCGGTCTTTTTTGTTGCGCTCCACTGTCATCCCCGGCGAGCGCGAACGAAGTGAGCGCGAGGGAAGGGGAGCCAAGTTTGCACGCAGCGCCGCTGTTTCGAATCCTGGGTCCCCTTCGCTCGCACCGCTTCGCGATGCTCGCCGGGGATGACACCCAAGCTCAAACAGGCGCCAACGGTGTGTGTGGCCCCGCAGGCAGTTCGATCCGGATCGTATCGCCCGGGTTCACCTCTCCGCCCGCGATGACGATGCCCATGACACCCGCCTTGCGGAGGAGATTGCCGTTTGCGTCCTTGTCCAAAGTCGCGGCCATCAACCCGTTCTGCAGTCCGTCGAGCTGAGTACACGGGTTGCGCAGGCCCTTCACCTCCACCACGGCGTCCGGTCCCAGATGCAGCCGCGCGTTTGCCGGCAGGCGAAGCAGGTCGATGCCGCGTGTGGTGATATTCTCGCCCATGTCGCCGGACGCGACGCTGAAGCCTCTGGCATTCAATTCGTCATGCAATTCGGCATGCATCAGATGCACCTGGCGCAGGTTCGGCGAGTCCGGGTCGCGGCGGACGCGCGACAGATGCTGGACCTTCGCCCCCAGATGCGCGTCGCCCTCCACGCCAAGGCCGGCAATCAGCCGAATGCTTGTGCGAAGAGGTTTGCTGAAATTGTGCCCGCTATCGCAGCTGACTGCGATGACCTTCATGGCGACTTGGGCAGCAGATTGTTCGGCGTACCCGCCGGTACTTGATCGATGGCGAGCAACTTCACCGGCACGGTGCCGTTGTTGATGCCATAGTGCCAGGTGTCCTGCATCTCCACCACGAAGTCGCCGGCCTTGGCTTCGAATGACTTGTTGGTCGTGGTGTTCACCACAGTCAGCACGCCTTCGAGCACATAGACATAGTGCGGATGAGGATGCTGATGCTCGGGCAGGCGTGCACCCGGCGGAAACGTGGCGATCGAGACGATCACGTCCGGCCGTTCCGGCACGATGATCGGTTGGCCCGTGACAGTGACATTCGTCCGCGCGACCGGCGTAACCTGCACCTTGGGCGTGTCGGCGGCCTGCGCCAGACCGCAGACAATGATCAAACCGGTGACTGCTGCGAACGTCTTCATCTCGTACCCTTCTGAACGCCTGCCGCAGATTAGCCAGCCATTCACGCCTGTCCAAGCTCAGACCCTTTGCGCAACAGGGACTTGGCCAGACTTATCCAACGCCGTCCAATGCGTGCGATAATGACCGGTGTGCCGCACATTCGCCGACGAAGCCGGACGAGGACAAGCGGCAATTTGCGCAAGACGAACGAACAATTTTGTTGCCGAGGAATTGCCACGCCTTTGCGCTCATGCACGCAAGCGATAGGTTTCATCTTCGCAATCGGGAGAAAAGAACATGAAGGCTGCTGTCTACTACGAGAACGGTCCACCGGGCGTCCTCAAGTACGAAGACGTACCCGATCCCACATGCGCGCCGAATGGCATCGTCATCAAGGT
The DNA here is from genome assembly GCA_025360685.1 of Pseudomonadota bacterium. Lineage (GTDB taxonomy): Bacteria > Pseudomonadota > Alphaproteobacteria > Micropepsales > Micropepsaceae > Rhizomicrobium. The sequence continues at coordinate 978 of JANYBR010000439.1, read as the reverse complement.
CGAAGCTGTCAGCATCGAAGGCGGCGACACGTTGAACCGCCAGGGCGGGGCGCTGATGAGCAAGCCGCACATCGTCGGCTACCAGGCGGCGGGTGAAGTTGTGCAGGTGGGTGCGGAGGTCAGAGACTTCCGCGTCGGTGACAAGGCCGTGACGACGGGATTCAACGGCAGCCACGCCGAATTGCGCGCCGTCGCTGCGCGTACGGCATGGAAAATACCGAAGGGCTGCGATGTCAAACTTGCCGCCGTCGTGCCCGTGCCATTCGGCACCGCGCATGATTGTCTGTTCGAATTCGGTCACTTGAAAGCGGGTGAGACTGTTTTGGTGCAGGCCGGCGCCAGTGGAGTCGGCGTCGCGGCGATCCAGCTGGCCAAGCGCGCCGGCGCCAGAGTGCTGGCGACGGCGTCAAGCGATGAGCGTCTCGAACGCCTGAAACCGCTCGGCCTGGATGCCGGCATCAATTACAAGACGCACAACGTTCCTCAGGAGGTGATGAAGCTGACGGACAATAAGGGCGTCAATCTGGTCGTGGATTCCGTCGGCGGTTCGACCTTGCAGGGCAGCATTCTGTCGTTGGGCTATCGCGGCCGCGTCTCGATGGTAGGCGCGGCGGGGCGCGAGCCAATGCGCGTGGACGTAGGTCCGCTCATGAGCGGCAATCGCACTCTCTCAGGCGTGTTTCTCGGTGCCGAGATTGCAACCGATCGCGTGCACAACATGATCCAGTCTCTCGTCAACGAGGTCGCCGAAGGAAAGCTCAAGGTCCTGATCGACAAGACCTTTCCGCTTTCCGACGCAGCCGGCGCGCACGCCTATATCGAGAGCCGCAAGGCTGTCGGACGCGTGCTGCTCATCCCTTGAACTGTACTTGAGGAGCGAAATCGGCAGTTGTATTGTCGTGATGTCAGATATGATTTCCCCGAGCCGCCGGCAGACTAGCAAAGAAGAAACGAAGAATAGGCGCCCGAATTGTGCGC
>JANYBR010000433.1 GCA_025360685.1 Pseudomonadota bacterium | reverse complement strand
GTTAGAAAAGCACCCGAGGGATCAGCATGAGCTTTGCGTAATAGAAGGAAGCTGTCGAGGAGGCAGATATGTTCGAGCGGGACTTAGCCGCGCTTATCAGGCGGGAAACGATCAATCTTGACCGGCTGGAGGCCGACATATGGCGGCGCGAACGCCGGATTGCAGCTTTGCGGACAGCACGGCGCTTCCTGGCATCAGGCCAAGGCCTTGTCCTGATCCTGGCCGTGCTTTCTAGCGCCCTGATTGGCGCCTCGCTGGCAAGTCACCGCCAGGCACCGCAGCCCTTCATGGCCGAGGAGAAACTGGCGCCTTCAAATCTTCTTCTCGGTACCTCGCCATGATGCAATTGCGCACCTTTATTTTGATGCTGCTCATTACCGCGTTCGCGGGTGGTCTGGCCGGTTGGGCCGGCATCGAATACGGAATACGTCATGCATCCACACAAGGCGACCTTGATACCGTCCTGCATCGGGACCTGCATTTGACCGAAGCGCAAGAGGAGCGCGTCGCCGCGCTCGAAAGCAGTTTCGCCAAGGACCGCGAAGTCTATCAAACCGAGATGCGTGTGGCGAACAAGGAACTTGCGAACGCGCTGACGAAAGGCGACGGCAATGGCCCCGATATGGAACACGCCGTGCAGCGTTTCCATACAGCGATGTCCGGGCTCCAAGTCCGCACCGTGCGCCATGTTCTGTCGATGCGGTCTGTTCTAACGCCTTCCCAAAAGGAGATATTCGACCGCACCGTCAGTAAGACCCTCGGCGCAGACTCTCCGTGAGGCCGGCGGGGGCCGAGACCGACGAGCAACTTGCAGCCAGCGCCAAATCAGGCGATCGGGTGGCCTTTGAGGAGCTTGTCCGGCGGCACAAGGCGTCCATCTATCGGTTTGTTCGGCGCTACATCGGCCAAGGTGATGACGCCTATGACGTGCTGCAAGATTGTTTCGTTGCCACCTGGTCAGGCCTCGCACGCTTCGATGCCTCTCGCCCATTCCTTCCATGGCTGCGCGTGATCGCGCTTAACAAATGCCGTGACTTTGCCCGCCGCCAGAAGGTGCGTCGTTTGGTCCTCAAAGCCTTCGCCCTTGAGACTGGGACCGAGCGCGAAGATGCCGCCCCGCCGTCGCCCGACATGGAGGATGCCGAGGATGAGCGTTTGCGCAGGCTTGACGAGGCGGTTTCTCGCCTCGGGCCCTTTTACAAGGAACCTCTTTTGCTCACGATTGTCAGTGGCCTATCCCATCAAGAAGCGGCCGCGCTGCTTAAAACCACGCCGAAAGCCATTGAGATGCGCCTTTACCGGGCGCGCAAGCAGCTTTTGGCCGAACTGGAGCCTCAGTCCCGGGAGGGTTGAGGCAGCCGTGCGCGTAATCCTATAGATTGTTCCCAGAGGTCCTCATTGCCCGCTCCCAATCGACTCTTCTCGCCCAGCCGCCGCCGTTTTGTGGAAGGCATCGCTGCCACCAGCATGATCAATCTAGTAGGCTGGCCGCTTTCCTTTGCGCGTGCAGCCGTCAGCGGGCCCGCGACCTTATCGGGTATCCGCTTTGACCTCACCATCGGCCACATGCCGATCAATATCACCGGCCGTTCGCGCACCGCGACGGCGGTGAACAATTCCGTCCCGGCCCCTATTTTGCGCTTTCGCGAAGGTGAGACGGTCAGCATCCACGTGGCCAACAAGTTGGATGAACCCACCTCGATCCATTGGCACGGCCTTCGTCTCCCCAATGCGATGGACGGTGTGCCCGGCCTGACTTTCAAAGGCATCATGCCGGGAGAAGCCTTCGTCTATCAGTTTCCCGTCGTTCAAGGCGGCACCTATTGGTACCACAGCCATAGCGGCATGCAGGAACAAACCGGGCTTTATGGACCGCTAATTCTGGAACCGGAAAAAAAAGACCCGTTCAGTTTCGATCGCGATTACGTCGTCATGCTATCGGATTGGACCGACGAAGATCCGATGACGATCGTTTCCAATCTCAAGCAACAGAGTGATTACTACAATTATGGCCGGCGCACGCTAGGCACTTTCATCGCCGACGCCAGACGCGATGGGCTTGGAGCGACCCTGCGCGACCGCTTTATGTGGGGCGACATGCGCATGAGCCCCACTGACATCATGGATGTCACGGGCGCCATCTACACCTTTCTCATCAATGGCCAACCGCCGGCTGCGAACTGGACCGGATTGTTCGAGCGTGGCGAACGCGTGCGGCTGCGCTTTATCAACGGCTCCTCCATGTCCACCTTTGACGTGCGGATACCGGGCCTGACAATGACCATTGTGCAAGCGGACGGCACGAATGTGCAGCCGGTCGCAGTCGAGGAGTTCCGCATTGGCGTCGCCGAGACCTTTGACGTGCTGGTTTCGCCGACGGCAGACGCTTATACGATTTTCGCGCAAGCCCAGGACCGTTCCGGTTATGCCAGGGCGACGCTCGCGGCGCGCGCAGGCGCCGCGGCCGCCGTTCCCGCCATGGACCCCAGACCTCTGCGCACCATGGCGGATATGGGCATGGAAGGCATGGACATGTCCGGCATGGATATGTCGAACGACCA
>JANYBR010000430.1 GCA_025360685.1 Pseudomonadota bacterium | reverse complement strand
AGCGATCGCGATTTCGCTGAACAACAATATTGAGGTGCAGGAAAGGTCCCACCAGTTGGGCCGATCGAACCGATAGGTGAAAAGGAACATCCTGCCTAGGACAGCTACTTCTTAGCCAACGAGCTTCGACACCGCCGACTGCACCACCTCCGCAAAGTCCAACATTGCGTGGCTCATGTCAGTACATGTCGTGCTCTGCGCCACCAGCACCGCCAACGCGACTGGCACTTTTTGCATCACGCGAACTGTTAGAAAATGACTCGGAAGGGGCATGGAAAGGACCGACACCGTAGTAGATCGTCCGCTGCGTCGACAGATCGACGAGGCGACGTCACAGGGGACGTCGATTTTGGTGACTTGCCAGCGTGGAGCTGAATGTCCGCTTCGGGTTGCTCGCTCAACCGATCGACTCAACACAGGCGTTGAATTTATCGGCCGGGGCTTGGAATGCCAAGGTCTCGCGCGGCCGCTCGTTGAGTTGGCGCGCCACTTTGTTCAGGTGTGATTGGGAGTGGACCGACAGGTCTGTCCCTTTGGGGAAGTACTGCCTGAGTAGGCCATCGGTGTTCTCGTTGGGGCCGCGCTGCCAGGGGCTTTTCGGATCGCAAAAGTACACCGCGACGTCGGTCGCCAAAGTGAATCGCCGATGATCCGCAAGCTCATTGCCCCGGTCCTAGGTCAGGGATTTGTGTAGCTTGTTCGGCAGCTTCTTGGCCTGCTTGGTGAGCGCGGATAACCCTCAGTGGTGTTGTCAGGTTAACTCAGCGCGCAACCTAGGCGCGAAAATGGAGCAAATCATTTCAACAGGATGAGGGGTCGCTTGTTCACAAAACTCAACCCAGAGTCACTTAACCTGACAGCACCTGTCGGTACTAGAAAGTAGGAAAACTGGCGTAGCCAGACTCAATCGCGACTATCCGATCTTTCGCAGAAATGACACAGGCGATGCCATGACGCCATGAATCGTCATAGTAAACATCAATCTGTTGATCTCTCGGGTGATCGTGCGTCATGCACTCGCCCCCATGTTTGGACTCGCCCAGGAAGAATCCAAATGGCGCAAGCATCAGGCCAGCCTTTTCTCGCGCGTCGCCGACGGTTATGCCATATCGCGTGCCGCTGGTCATATAGCCAGCTGAACCAAAAACAAATGCGCGATTTCGTGCATCCAGCAAGAAGACGCCGAATGCGAGTGACATGATCACTAGCATCAAAACGAAAAGTCGGGTGCCCATCAAAGTCTCCCGAATTGCAATCTCCATTCTGTGCAGGCCAACTCATGTCCTTCAAACTGATTCCAAACTTCCGGGATCGGCTCTCAGGGAAGCGGATGTGGCTGTGGCGCGCCGTCGACGACGAGGGTGAAGTTCTCGATTGCTTCGTCCAGAAACGCCGCAATACCAGAGCTGCTGTACGATTGCTGCGCAAACTTCTGAAGCACCAGGGCATCCATCCTGAGGCCATCGTGACGGACATCCCCGTGCCCTACATCCCGCAGGCTCTAAGCGGCTTCTTAGGCATGACAACCCTCCTTTCCAGATCGGTTCCTGACAGTCCTCCTTGTACAAATTGACCCAGTCAGATCAGTGATACTCCGCGCCATCGAGCTCTTGTTGGGTTAGCGATTCTCGCATCGTAGAAACCCCTACGATATCCTTGACCCATTGCGACCCACTCCATCTCTTTCACCCAAGATAAAGTGTTGCGTCCACCAGTTGAGACCGCCGTGGAAAGCGGACATTGACTCCCGGACGGCACGGTGGGGGCACTGTCGAGCAAAATATCATTCAGCGCGGATTCACCGTAGGCGAGTGATTTAATCGACGTCTACGTTGCCTATTCAACGCCCACAGATGTGACCGACACCGATGCCTTCATCGACTCGTTGGCGCGGCACAATCACGCCGCGATCCGCCGAAGGCCAATCTGCACAATCACGGCCTAGCCTCCGACAGCCGTGCGTTTCGCCGGTAGCGCGACAGGAGCAACAATGGCTTGTCAGTCGTCGATCTGCCCAGTGGACTTCGGCCGACGATTTCGTAAGCTGAACTTCGTTCTCGATCGTGAGGAGCGCTCATGACAAATTCGAGGCTATAGAAAGCTCCTCTTTCACAGCTCTTCCTGCCAATACCGAAAGAAGATGAACGCAAAGTCTGGACGGTTCACCGAAGCAGAGTTCGCCGCACGACTTCAAGCAGCGATTCAACTCGAACGTCAAGGTCGTCTGGCCGATTCCGCCTTCGCCTACCGCGCTCTGCTGGCATCGCATCCGGCCAGAATCGAGCCGGTACCAAACCTCGGGCGTGTCCTGCTTCTTCTTGGACAGCCGAAAGAAGCGTGCGAGCTGCTGGCGCGGGCGTCAGTATTGTTTCCGAACTCGGCGCTCATACGGACAAACTATGGTTTTAGTCTTGCAATGCTTGGCGAAACGAAACGTGCGATCGCGAACTACAAGAAGGCGATCGCAGTGGATCATTCCTTTGTTTTGGCCCACTTCAATCTTGGCCACGCGTTCCTCCAATTAGACCGATATGACGAAGCGCGCGCCGTACTCGAGACGACGATACGGCTGGCGCCAGACCACGTCGACGCCCTTTGCACGCTCGCCGATCTGCTCCTCAAACGTGAACTTCCATGCGATGCAATTAGTTGCTACCGGCGAGCCCTCTCGATCCGGCCGCACGACCCGGTCATTCATTACAACCTCGGCAATACCCATTTGGCCCTCGCTGAGCCGACGCAGGCGATGGAGCATTTGGCCAGAACCCTCGCCATAGTGCCGACTCACGCCGAGGCCCAGTATGGTATGGGTTTGGCCTTGCAGATGCTGAACCGCTTCAAGGAAGCAGCTCGGTTTCATGCCGAGGCTGCAAAGCTCGCCCCATCGAACGGCCGCTTCCTGCGTGCGTTGGTTGAACAAGGTGGGGCAGATCAAGACGATCGCTTGCTCGATCGGTTGGCACAATTGGCGGATAGCGCCAGCAAGAGCGACTCGCAAAATTGCGTTCATTTGCACGCCGCACTCGGCGCCGCGTACGAAAAGCGCGGAGCTCATGATCTCGCCTTTCGTCATTTTCTCGAAGCAAATGGACGTCAACGAATTCTCATTAGATATGACGAAGAAGAGACTGAGGCCCAGTTCTCTCGCATTCGCGCCATGTTCAAACCGTCGAGGCTGCGATCTGCGCCGATGCCGTCAATATCGTCGGATCTGCCAGTGTTTATCATCGGTATGCCTCGTTCGGGGTCGACGCTCGTGGAGCAGATACTAAGTTCCCACTCGAAAGTATTTGGTGCCGGTGAGGTCCATGACCTGGGCGATGCGATACAGAGCATCGGCAGAGGTCGGTTCGACTCTCCCAAATTCCTGGAGAGTGTGACAAAGGTTTCGGCGGCTCAGCTCGCAACCATCGCCAATGGTTACATCGCTCGACTGAGGGCCCGCGCTCCTTCTGCGGTGAGAATCACGGACAAGTTTCTAGGCAATTTTCTTTGCATCGGACTGGTTCATATGATTCTGCCCAACGCGCGGTTCGTTCACACGGTGCGCAATCCTGTGGATGTCTGCGTCTCGCGCTTTACCAAAGTTTTCGTTCCTGGAAGTGATTACAGCTACGATTTGGGCGAGCTCGGTAGGTACCACCGCCATTACGAAAGTTTGATGGATCACTGGCGCCAGCTCTTACCACCAGGCACGATCCACGAAATTGTCTACGAAGAACTTGTGGCAAACCCCAAAGAACAGATTCGAAGACTTCTGGAGTATTGCGGACTCGAATGGGAAGATGCCTGTCTAGACTTCCACATCAACGCCCGCATTGTTGGCACGCCTTCGCGTCGCCAAGTCCGAGAGCAACTTCACGGCAACTCCGTCGGCCAATGGATCCGATATAAAGATCAGCTCGGGCCGCTCTTCGCCGCGTTAGAAATTGCGGAAATCGGGTCGGTTTCGCACCAACAAGGGATTTGAAGTGCCTGCTGCCGAAGAGGTTTGCGAATAGAGACCGGAAAGAGCCCGTCGCAAACCAATGGTCGCGTGGTCTTCGCCGAAAACGGTCTGAAAAGAAAAAGCCGATCCCAGTCAAGGGATCGGCTCTCTCCCAACAAGTATCAGCAGTTAGCCGCCGATTTTGAAATTCAACCGAGCCATTACCGTTCCGGTATTCTGTGTCACGTGCACGTCGAACGGCTCGACAATGCCTAGATTGGCACCTGGCGCGGGCAACATGGTCGCGTGTGTGCTTAGGCTCGTGTAGTCGTATTCCAGTGCAGCCGAAACGCAGTCCGTAAACGCAACCTCGGCGCCGAAGCCAAAGAGGTAGCCAAACGGCGTCGACGTGCTGGGCAGATACGAGCCGGCCACGGTCAAGTCTGACTCGACACCGAGGGCCTTTGTATGCATGTCGCCGAATGCACCGCCGCCTTTGACGTAAAGCAGAGCTGGCCCGACCGTGCCACCGACCCGGGCAGCGATTTCACCCTTCCAAGACGTGCGGGTGCTGCACGTGGCGTGATAGTCGCCAAAACCACCCAAGCAACCGGTCGAGGAGCCCTCATCTGTGGCGTCAAATCCGGCTTCGAGACCGTAGACCCAGATGCCGTCCTGCATGTTGTAACCAACCTGAGCACCGCCAGCAAAACCGGTACCGGAGATTGAAAAGACCTTTCCTGGAACGCCTGCGCCAGGGTCCGACGGCACGACAATGTTGTCCCAGCCCGTCGTCGACTGCGGCACTCCAGCATTTACGCCGACGTAAAATCCGGTCCAGTTGCCCGCCGACGCGGCGGTTGAACCGAACGCCGTACCCAAAGCGACCATGGAAACCGTCGCGACTAGAAGTGCTTTTTTCACAGGAATCCCTCCAAGAGTTTGCGGTGCCTGTTTGTGTCTAACACACTTCGGGCACAAGGCAATTAAGGATATTATTCCGCGGTGTGGCTTGATTGCACCAGTGTGGCCTTGGTTACTCGCTCATTCGTGCGCTCGCGATTCGGTGTCTGTTATGAGTGCGACAAAACCATCGGGCCACGACCTTCCTTCTCAAAACCACCGTTGAGGGAAGACCCTTTCAAAAGGGACAGATCGCCGCGGACGACCTCGCGCGCTGCGCGGGCGTCTACCAGATGAAGGATTGATTTGGCGACTTGAGGCCATGGCCCGTCACGTCGGATGAGAGCGTGGCCACCGCCCCGTTTCCGGAACCGCACACGCGCGTGCTGCCAGTCCGCCATCGATCTGAAGGGCGATTGCGGGATTCTGTTCGACAGCATCCCAGACGGTGTCTGGGACGGTAGTCGGACGCCCGAACAAGTGGCACGGCAGCTTCAAAAAGGCCGGCCTCTGGAATGGCGCCATATGCTCGAAGCCCAAATTGGTGGCCAGACCGATGCGGGATTCAGAATTGTCGGATTTTATGAAGACGGTAGCCCCGGCGATCCGCTGTCTGCATTCATTCCGAATCATTTGGCGACGTTGGCAGAGAAGCCTTGAACATCATCTTTCGGAAAGCTCAACCGCGATGCATAGCTTGCGCTGTATGTCGCACAACGACCAAAACCCAGTTCGCAGTTTCATCCTGCTGGGTGCGCTGGCCGTTTCTGACTCGACATCGCCAAATGTCCGCTTTGGATGGATTGTGTTGAAAAACTCCCCGACGACCAGTCCGGAGCCGATTTCGCGCAACAATGGTTTAATGACGTGACATTGTTTGAATCATCGCTGCTCCAACGCGGCTCAGCTTGATGGAAAATTGCAAGCGAAAAGTGGCCTCCGAGTTTTTCAACACAATCGATGGAAAGCCGACGCTCGTCCGTCTCCCACAGCGAGCGCACTTCCCAACAGAAAACGGCGACCTAATGGCCGCCGCTTCCTCAATCTCACAACACGCTCACCAACTTTTTGACGTTCGAGAATGCCCGCTAGTTTATTCCAAGCAACGTGTCGATCTGGGTGATCGCGGCCGTTGTCAGCGGCTTGTTCGCAACTGACGCCAGAGCCGAGCGGGCCGCATCAATCTGAGCTTGCGCCGCGGCCAACTGAGCCTGGGCTGTCGCCAAATTGGCCTGGTCAGTTGTGAGCTGAGCCTGCGCCGTCGCCAAGCTGGCCTGATCCGTTGCCAGCTGCGCTTGAGCCGCAGCCAATGTCGCGTTCGCGGCATCAATTTGAGATTGCGTCGCGCCAGATGGCAGGTTGGTGATCGCCGTCTGAGCGGCGGTCACGGCCGTCTGGTCATTGTTCACCGTCGTCGTGCCGGCCGTTACAGCGGCCGTGTCGGTGTTCACCGCCGTCTGCGAAGTGTTCACTGCCGTTTGCGCTGCGCTTTTCGCCGCCAGCGCCGTGGTCATGCTGGACTTATACTTGGAAATTGCTCCGACCATGGACTTGGGCGACGCGTGATTGAGGGCAGTTTGCGATGCATGGCCGGCGTTCAGATTACCCAAGATATTGGCAGCATCTGCCACACCATTGTTGTTCACACCATGGGAGTTTCCGTTTCCTTGAACCGATGCGCCGACTGAACCGCCAACCGACGCGCCAGCCGGTGCGTGGCCAATCGCGTTTCCATTGGGAACGTTGGGAACATGAACCATCGCGGCCGGCGGCGGCCCCATGGTGACAACGGCAGGCGGACCGCCGTGGGCCCAAACAGGTGGTGTCGCTTCGGCCGTGCCCGCTAAGGTTAGTGCCGCGGCTGCGGCCGTGATCAGAAGGTGTGATGTCTTCATGGTCTTGCCCCTGGTTGCTCGATGCCGGTCGTTGGCGCTGTCCAACGTCATCAATCCAAAGCGATTGGACTATCGACGGAAATTTGGCTCACCCAAACAATGTTAGCCGCAGCCCGCCGCCGATACGAGGGCTGGCCTGCGAAAAGCCGAACGATCCGTAACCAGTAACGCGCCAATGATCATCAAAGTTCCAGAACGCATAGGGCGACGCGCTGTATTGCGGTCCAAATCCGGTAAAGTACTGTTCGCGATAGCTCACAGACGCGCCAACGCCCACACTGTTGCGCGGTTTAAAGTTAAGACCAAGCGACGCCATGACACCATTCTCAAGGTGAAACGTCTTGAAATCACTCAGCCACTGATAGCCGACACTGCCGAACAGCATGAACTGCGGCGACAAAGTGTGATAAAAGTTTAATGATGCGCCGTAGTCAAATTTGCCGGTTCCAAGTCCCGCGGACGCGGTCGGCACCTTGAGGTTACCAGCGATCTCGACGGCAGGCCAGGTGTCATCATCCCGGTGCGCCAGCCAGGCAGCGCCAAGTGTGATGTCACCGAGCCCGGAATTGGTCATTGGCACGCCGCCGCCCGGAAGCACTATGCCGCCGATGTAGGATCCAGGGCCTTTGACGTCGAGATAAGGCAAAGTGAACTCGAGGCGCAGACGGTCAATTTGAACGCTGGCGTTCAGCGGCACGCTCAATGCGCTGGTATCGGACAATTGTCCGTAACGTCCGGTTGAGTAATCGACGCCTGTGCCGACTTCCCAGGTGGTCGATTGCGCATAACCCTGCAGCGTTGAGAAAAAGCCCTCGTCCGCAGCACTTGCCTGGGAGATCACGAAGGAGAATGTCAATCCAAGCACTACGACCGATGTCTTCTGAACGATTTTCACTGGTCGATCTCCTTGTCGCAAAATCCGCGAAGGACTCAAATGTGTGCAAGTCACGGAATTTGATAGCGCGTTGTTTCCACCACGCGCAAGCGCATTAAGACGCTCAATCGTTTCGGAGCCATTAACCGAATGCACACAAGCTGAAGTCCGTTTCTTTGCGCGAACATGAATCAAGTTCGCTGGGGCGATGACCAAATGTCCGCTAATGGGTCGAAAGCGGGCATTCAATTGCTGTCGGTTGCCGTGCGTAAAGTAAGCCGCGTCAAAGTATGCGAGATTGTGAAATGTAACTCGTGAGCATGTCGGGTGCGCCACCGGCCAAATGGTGAAGCGCCATGATCGCGCGAGAG
>JANYBR010000424.1 GCA_025360685.1 Pseudomonadota bacterium | reverse complement strand
TAGCCATAGACCGGCGCGTGCGCCGCCTGCGCCGCCAGAAGCCGCGCCGCCGGCACGAAGAAGGAGTGATCCGTCATCACCTGGTTCCAGCGATCGAATGCGGAACCTTGCGTGTAACCCTTGAGAACCGCGTCGGCATGCTCCTCGCCGACCAGGCCCGCCGTCATCTTGCGCAGCCGTGCGTCATCCATGCCGCGCAGATTTGTCGCGGCCACGGTGAACAGTTTCCATTCGTCGCGCGTCGTGCCGGTCAGCAGCGGTACGCCCTTGGCCGAGCCGTCCGCCACGCACTCGATCGCGCGCTTGGGCAGGATCGCGCCGTCGATGGTCGGGGCGAACGGCATGCCAAGGCCGAGTTCGCGCGGTGCGGCCAGAATTTCCTTCTGGATACCAAGGAGCGTCTCCCACGGCGCCTCAAGCGCGTTTGTTCCGCCAAGTTTGTCCAGCACATGGCGGCCGACTTTCGCCGAGACGTCGCGCGCATAGCCGATGTCGCTCGCGCCCGATTGCGCAATGGCCCTGTGGAACAAGCCGCGCGCGCCGGGCGAGGCCAGCAAGGCGCCGACGCTCATGCCGCCGGCACTCTCGCCGAAGATCGTCACATTGTCTGGGTTGCCGCCGAATGCCGAGATGTTTTGCTGCACCCATTCGAGCGCCGCGACCTGGTCGGCCAGCCCTTCCGCGCCGCTGCCGGGCAACTTTCCACCGCTGGCATCGTGCAGGTTGAGAAATCCGAACGCGCCCAGGCGATAGTTGACGGTGACGAGGACGATGTCGCCGCGCGGGACGATGTACTTGCCGTTGTACGTGCCGACGCTGCCGGCGCCGGTGTTGAAGCCGCCGCCATGGATCCACACCATCACGGCACGCTTGCCGCCGTCGCAGGCCGGTGTCTGGATGTTGAGATAGAGGCAATCTTCGGAGCGTGTCCCCGGCGTTCCGCCCAGCACCGCGCCGGAGGCGCTTTCCACCTGCGGCGCGATGTTGCCGAAGCGAGAGGCATCTCGCACGCCGGCCCATGGTTCGGGCGCCTGCGGCATCTGCCAGCGCAACGCACCGGCGGGCGGCTTGGCGAAGGGGACGCCGTTGAAGCGCAAGACGCCGTCCCGGGCCACCCCCTGAAGCTTTCCTTGCGCGATCTCGACGGTTGCGGAAACGACCTGGTCCATGGGGTCCCTCTTTCGAGCTTGTTTCATTTGCCCCGGCCGGGCCGCAGCAAACCATGATCGGTGGACCGCCCGCCTGACGCAAGCCCGGCGCCTTAACGCGATGTTGACGCCAAATCCGCATAACGAAGAGATGCAGGTTGTGATCGAATTGGACCCGATCCAGGCGTTTAACGCGCGCGCGAAAGCCGCCGGCTGGACCTTTGCATGCGGCGCGGCGCAAGGCTTCGAGCACAAGGAGCTCGCGAGCGCGCTGGCGCTGTGGCGGAAAAAGGCCGCCGGCCGGGCCATGCCGGAACGCTCCGACATGACGGCGCGCGACATGAAGCCCTTCCTGTCGCACATGTCGCTGATCGAGCGCATCGGATCGGGCAAGAACAGACGCTACCGCGTACGGCTGCACGGCACCGCCCTCGCCGGTTATGATGGCGACAAGACCGGACTGTTCCTGGACGAAATCGTACCCGCGCAATTTGTCGGCAGCTATGTTGGCGTGTACGACGCGGTGCTCGAGCTTCTGGCTCCCGTCCGGGTGGTCAGCCAGTTCCAGGCGCCGAACATCGATTATCTCGTGGGTGAAAGCCTGGTCGTGCCCTTGACTGTCACCGGCAAGGCCGCGCCGATCATTCTGTCGGTGACCTACGCCGAGCCGCGCGGCAAGGCGCGCAAGGCCTAGACAGCGCTCACCACGAATCCCGCGCGCGGGAAATGCACCACGACTTCGCCGACTTCCGGCGCACTGCGAAGAATTGCGATCTCGTGCGCGTTGCTGAAGACGATCTCGCCCGCGATGGGATCTCGGCCGTAATCGTCGGCGGACACCGCCACCTTGTCGCCCGGCTTGCGGCCGTTGGGATCGTGCGGATCGTGTGCAAGATGGGATTCCGACGTTGCCTCCTTCGCGACGGCGAGCGCTTCCTTGGGGCTCATCTCCTTGTGCGTGCCGTGACCGATGGCGCGCACGCGCTCGAACCAGGCCATGACCTTGGGGAATTCCTCGAGGGTCGCCTTGGCGCGATGGGGCAGGGCGCTGTTGACAAACCACGGATTCATGAAGGCGTGGATGTCGGCAAGGCCCGGCTGCTCGCCGCCCCAGAATGAGCGTCCGTCTTCGAGCTGGTCGGCAAGGAACTGGGTGTGCGCACGATATTGATCGCGCATGAGCGGAACGGCGCGTTTCAGCGCCTCGGCCGAAAAGCTGCCGCCGCTCATCGCGGCGCGGTCCTTCTTGAAGTCCTCCGGCACCATGTCGCCGATCTCGCCGAAGATGATCGCTACTGCCGCCTGGAAGATCTGGCGGTCCGCCCAGAAGCCCAGGCCGTAGGGCGCACCCGTGTTCTGCGGCGACAGGCTCGGCGTCGGAAAGCGGCGCTCGATCTCGCGCAGGATCAGTTGCGAATCGCAGAAGATGTCGGCGCCGATCTGCAGCACCGGGATTTTTCGGTAGCCGCCGGTGAGCGGGATGAGATCGGGCTTGGGCATGATCGTCGGTTGCACCACCGAGCGCCAGGCCAATTTCTTGATACCGAACGCGACGCGTACCTTCTCCGAGAAGGGCGAGGTCGGATAGTTGTGGAATATGATCTCGTGGGCCATGGCTTACTCCTGCCTTCTCTTTATCCGTCATCACCCGCGAATGCGGGTGATCCATGTTCCGTACGCTAAAATTGGGTCACCCGGACGTTTCGCGCCGGGTGATGACGCTTAAGAGAGTTCGTTGGAAAAACGGATATTGTTGTTCTTGATACCTTCCAGCACGACATCGAGGCCGCCGGAGCGGATCATCCATTCGAGGCGATGATCGCGATATTCGCGCTTGAACAGTCCGCTCTGCACCGCACCTGCCACCTGGGTCATGCCTTTGATCGAGTCCGCAGCGGCCTGCGCCGATTTCTGCACCGAGGCGCGGGCGTTGGCACGCACGAGCCATTGACCGATGGGAGATTTCTCGTCCGGTCCGATGCCGTTGCCGCGCGCCCCGTTGAGATAGGGCACGACCGAGAGATCGCCCCAGCCGAACGTCTCGCCGCCGAACCATTGCGCGCGTCCCAGATGGCGCGTCAGCCATTCATAAATGCCGCGGGCCTGCGACATGGCGCGCGCCTCGATGGTGCGGGCGCGCTCGCCTTCGGCGCGCTTGAACCAGCGGATTTCGCCCATGCCCCAGTTGATCGGCTCGAACAAGGTGTCCATCACTTCTTCGATGGTGCGCGCATTGGCGCGGGCGGCAGGCGTTTTCGGCAGCATCGCCGGTGATGGCCACTTGTCCTCGATATATTCCAGGATGATCGTCGAATCGAAGATCATCGTGTCGCCGTCGATCAGGGCCGGCACTTCGCCACGCGGATTGGCTTTGAGAAACTCGCGGTCGGGCTGGCCACTGCCGATGGCGGCCGGCATTTTGGTTTCGTAGGCGACGCCCTTTTCGTCGAGCGCGATCTTGACCTTCTGCGCGTAAGGGCTGAGCGGGTGCTCGTAAACGGTGACGGTCATTTCTTGTCCTTCCACAATTGCGCCATCCAGCCAAACAGGGTGGCGGCATCCGATGGCGTATCCTTCGCGCCGAACTCGCGATAGAGGGATGCGACGTTTACCGCAATACGCTCGGCATCGCCCCAGCCGGCATAGTCATCGAGCGAAATGGAGCGCGCCGCCTCGAACGCGCCCATGCCGCTGTCGTAGCGCTGTCTCGCTTCACCCTGAACATAGGATAGATAGTCGCGCACGCGGGCGACACCTTTCTTGTCCGTGATCGGGCCGTGACCCGGCACGATGGTGTCGACATCCATGGCGATGATGGTCTCGCAGGCTGCGATCCAGTTCTCGATCGGTCCTGCCCACATGATGGGATGGCCGTCGATGAAGAGAATGTCGCCGCTGAACAGCGTCTTGTCGGCGGGCACATGCACCAGCGCATCGCCGCCGGTGTGTGCGGGGCCGACCTCGATCAGCTCGACGCGTTTGTCGCCGACCTGGCGCGTGGTGTGACCGGTGAAAGTCTGGTCCGGCGCGCGGAACGAGGTGTGCTCGAAGTCGAAGTCGCCAAAACAGTGAACCAGATATTCGCCCGTCAGGCCAAGACCGGGCGCCGCCTTCATGAACTGCGCCAGGCTGCGCGGCGTCTCATGCTTCATCGCTTCGGCGGCGCCGACCGTGGCGATGATCTGGCACCCATCGATACAGGCATTGCCGTAGCAGTGATCGCCATTGTGATGCGTATTGACGAGCGTTCCGATTTTCGCACGGCTGACCTGCTTGAAACCGTCGAGCATGGCGAGCGTGTGGGCGGTGTCGAACATGGTGTCGACCAGCAGCGCCTCGCCGCCATCGGTTACGAGTCCCGCATTGGAAAAACCCCAGCCACCATCGGGCTGCAGATAGGCGAAAGAGCCGTTGCCGAATTCGACCACGCCCGGCTCATAGCTCGCCTTGCGGAAACTCAGCGCCATCCAGTTACCCAATTCTTGGTCCAAAGCTCGTTGAAGGACCTTGACCGATTAGGGCGCGCTCTGCTTCCTGACGCAAGTCCTTCGTCCTTCGACGGGCTCGGGCTGAGGGCTCGAAGAATTCCTCATGCTGGTCCGTACGCTGACGCTACGGCCTGTCGAAGCATGAGCCGCTTCAGCAAGGAATGACATGATCGAAGCTGTGATTTGGGATTTTGGCGGTGTGTTCACGACTTCGCCGTTCGAGGCGTTTGCCCGCTATGAGCGCGAGCGGGGCATTCCGGTCGGCACCATCCGCAAGATCAATTCCACCAATCACGAGGATAATGCCTGGGCGCATTTCGAGCGCTCCGACGTCGACATGGACGGCTTCGACCAGATGTTCGCGCGGGAAGCCAAGGCGCTCGGCTTCGATATTCCCGGCCGCGATGTGCTGCCGCTCCTTTCGGGTGACTTCCGTCCCGAGATGATCGAGGCGCTGCGCCGCGTGAAGACCAGGTTCAAGACCGGCTGCATCACCAACAACATGCCGACGAACACTGCCTCGGGGGAGGCCGCGCCCGGTGCCGGCCGCTCGATCTATGCGCGCGAGATCATGGAACTGTTCGATCAACTGATCGAGAGCAGCAAGATCGGCATCCGCAAACCCGATCCGCGCATCTATCACATGATGTGCGAGAAGCTCGGCGTCGGACCGGCGGCCTGCGTCTTCCTCGACGATCTCGGCGGCAACCTCAAACCGGCGCGCGCGCTCGGCATGACGACGATCAAGGTGGAAAGCGGCCCGCAAGCCATCGCGGAACTCGAAGCGGCGACGGGGATGAAACTTACATAGTAATTTTAGTTGCAGCTTGTCTGTCCGAGCGGCCTGCTGCGTCTATTGTGTTACGGTCGAACAAAGCGCGAGGGGGTTTCTTGAATTTCTTCAAGCTTCTGCTTTTCACACTGGCGGTCCTGATCGGCGCTCCATCGCAGTCGCAAGCCCGGCTGATTTCAACCCAGAGCTTTCAAGAACTAGTTGACGCGTCCGATCTAGTTGTCATTGCAAGCCCAGCTGCAAAAACCGCCGACACAGGCGAACGGGCCTTCTTTGCCGACATCTTCCGGGACACGGATAAAGGGAGGGGCATCAAGATCGCGTCGATCGGCGTCGAGACGAAATTTCAGAGCTTTGCGGTTCTGAAGGGACCAAGGACGCTCGCGCAATTCACACTGCATCACTACCGCGAAGCGGCTCCGCCGAAGATCGAGCTCAACGGGCCGTTGCTGGTATCATTCGACCCTTCCAGCCGGAGTGTCTACCTGCTCTTTCTGGTGCGTGAGTCCGACGGCCGCTTCGCTCCGACCGGCGGCCAGACGGACCCTGGATTCCGGGCAGTCACAAAACTGGCAGGCTAGTTCGGCGTGACCACAATCAAGATCGATTCAGGCCCGCAAGCCATTGCCGAACTCGAAGCGGCGACGGGGATGAAACTGAGCTAGCCCCCTCCGTCTTGGCGCTGCGCGCCAATCCGTCGATGGCCGCGTGCCAAGGGTCCGAGCGCGGCCGATCGCTCCCCCGTAACGACGGGGGGAGGAAGGACTCGCACGCACGTTTCCTCCCCCGTTGTCACGGGGGAGGTGTCGAGTGAGCGAAGCGAATGAGACGGAGGGGGCCTACCCCCAGCTTGCCGGGATCTTCGTCGCGCGCTGGTTGGTGAGGAGCTTGGAGCGGCGCTCCTTCTCCGCGTCCGAGATCGCCGCCGGATCCTCGATGGCCGACGGCGGCAGCGCCGCCTCCATCGCCTTCTTCACCGCCGGGCGCGCTTCCATCGCCGCCATCCAGCGCTTGACGTTGGGAAATTCGTCGAGATCGATCTTGCGCAGCTTGTAGCCCGAAGCCCAGGGATAGCAGATCATGTCTGCGATCGTGTATTCGCCGGCCGCCAGCCACTCTTTTTTGTGCAAGCCGAGATTCATCACGCCATAGAGCCGGTGCACTTCGTCGCTGAAGCGCGTGACCGCATAGGCCAGATCGCCATTGGCCGCATTCTGCGAGGCGCGGAAGAAATGGCCTTGCTCGCCGAACTTCGGGCCCTGATTGCCCATCTGCCACATCACCCATTGGATGACGTCGTATTTCTTTGCCATCTCCTGCGGATAGAATTTCCCGTGCTTCTCGGCGATGTACATCATGATCGCGCCGGATTCGAAGAGACGTACCGCAGCGCCGCCGCCTTTCGGCTCGGTGTCGACCAGGGCGGGCATGCGGTTGTTGGGCGAGAATTTGAGGAACTCCGGCTCGAACTGGTCGCCGCGCCCGATATTGGTGGCCTTGATCGTGTAGGGCGTGCCGAGTTCTTCCAGCAGGATCGTGACCTTCTTGCCGTTCGGCGTGGGCCAATAAAAAAGTTCAAGCATCGCGGTCTCCCATTTTTGTCTGGCGCAAGCCTAGCATGAAGGCGTATGCGTTGCGCGCATCACTGCCACAGAAGAAATACCCGGAGGAATTTCATGACTATTTCCATGTACCAGGTTTCGGTTCCCGTTTTCCTGCGCAACCTCACCG
>JANYBR010000406.1 GCA_025360685.1 Pseudomonadota bacterium | reverse complement strand
GCGCACATCAAGCTCTGCGAGGAGCTGTTCAGCGCGGCCAAGACCGAATTCAAGCACATGGATTTCTTCTACTTCCACAATTGCCTGTACGAGGCGGTATGGAAGGACAATCGCCGCCGCCACAACGAAAAACTCAACACCTGGGACGTGCTGAACAAATATCCGCGCGACTACAAGATCATCTTCGTCGGCGACGCGACCATGAGCCCCTACGAGGTCACCTATCCGGGTGGCAGCGTGGAGCATTGGAACGAGGAACCGGGCGCGATCTGGCTCGACCGCGTGACGTCGATGTTCGAGCACGCGGTGTGGCTCAATCCCGTCGCCGAGAAGCATTGGGACTACACACCCTCGATCGGCCTGATGCAGCAGCTGATGAACAATCGCATGTTCCCGCTCACTTTGGGCGGCCTCGACAGCGCGATGCGTGAGCTCAATCGCTGAGATGAGCGCGCGGACGAGCGGCGCCAGCGTACGCGTCGCAACCTGGTCCGATGCCGAACCGCTAGCCGCGATGCTGGCACGGGCGTTCAATGACGATCCGCTGACCTCGCACCTGATTCCGGACGAGGCATCGCGCGCGACAGCGCTGCCGCGCATGTTCAAAGTTCTGTTCAAGCTTGGTCTGCCCTATCACGCCTGCTACGTGACGAACGGCTATGAAGCAGCAACCTTGTGGCGGCCGCCCAATGGCTGGCACGTGACACTGTGGCAGTACATCGCCAATGCGCCGGAGCTGCTCGGCATCTTCGGCGCAGGCGTTTTCAATGTGATGAGCACGATGGATCACGTGGAGAAAGTCCATCCGCAAAAGCCACACTGGTACCTGCAGACCATCGGCACCGACCCTGCAATGCAGGGCAAGGGCTATGGCAGCCTGATCATGCGCGACCAGCTGGCGCGCGCCGATGCCGTGCGGCTGCCCTGCTATCTGGAATCGAGCAAGGACACGAACATTCCGATCTACAAGAGCTTCGGCTTCGAGGTGACGGGCGAGATCAGGATCCCCGGCGGTCCGACTCTGTGGCCGATGTGGCGTAAGGCGCCGGAACATTAAGCG
Organism: Pseudomonadota bacterium; assembly: GCA_025360685.1. Taxonomy (GTDB): domain Bacteria; phylum Pseudomonadota; class Alphaproteobacteria; order Micropepsales; family Micropepsaceae; genus Rhizomicrobium. The sequence continues at coordinate 14,388 of JANYBR010000406.1, read as the reverse complement.
CGACGGGGTGACAGATGGGTCAAGCTGACAGCGCTTTTTCTGCCGAATCACACGCCGCGAACATCAATCGCGACGGCTTCACGATCATCGGGGATTTTCTCGATGCGGCGACGCTTGCGGAAGTTCGCGCCGGGGTTGCGCCGCATCTGGGCCGCCATCGCGGCCGCAATGCGTTCGAAGGGTTCACCACCGAGCGCGTCTACACGCTCGTCGGCCGCGGCAAGGTGTTCGAGTGCATCGCGCAGGAGCCGCGTTTGCTCGCGCTGATCGGCCGCTTCCTCGCGCCCAATTTCCTCTTAAGCGCGGCGCAGGCGATCCAGATCCATCCCGGCGAAGCGGAGCAAGGGCTTCACTCCGACGACAGTTTCTACAAGGTGCCGCGCCCGCGGCCGCCGCTCAGCGTCAGCATGATCTGCGCCATCGACGACTTCACGCAGGAGAACGGTGCCACCATGATCGTGCCCGGCAGCCACACCTGGGGACCGGTCGATCAAGGCGCCTTGCCGAAGGCACAGGCCGAAAAGCGGCCGGTGGTGATGAAGGCCGGCTCCTGCATCGTTTTTCCCGGCACGCTGATCCATGGCGGCGGCGCCAATCGCAGCAACGCGCCCAGGCTCGCCATCACCTACCAATATTGCGAGGGGTGGCTGCGCCAGCAGGAAAACTTTTTCCTCGCCATCCCGCGCGATATCGCCAAGACCATGCCGCCGCGCGTGCGCGAGCTGCTGGGTTACAGCATCTGGCCGTCCTTCATGGGAATGGTGACGGCGTATCATCCCGAGCGCATCTTCGATGACGACTTTGTGCCCCCGGTTGCGGCGGAACCACGAAACTGATCCTGTGGAGTCGTATTGGATTGAATCCACCTATGTCATGGCCCGCCGGAGTGCGGGCCACCCAGTTGGAGGTTTTTGCGCTGCCGAATATTTTGGCTTGGGCCAAATTCTTCGAAACTGGAGTCCAACTTCGCCTGGGTGGCCCGCACTCCGGCGGGCCATGACAGCAAGAGAATGAATTAGGTCGCTGCCGAAGTGACCCATCACCATCAAACCCGGGAGACGTCCATGATCAAGGTCCATCACCTCAACAATTCGCGCTCACAGCGCATTCTCTGGCTCCTCGAGGAACTCGGCACGCCCTATGAGATCGTCAAATATCAGCGCGGCACGCCGGTGCCGTTTGCGCCGCCGGAATTGAAGAAGGTGCATCCGCTCGGCAAGTCTCCGGTCATCACAGATGATGGCAAGACGATCGCCGAGTCCGGCGCCATCGTCGAGTATCTGATCGACACCTATGGCAAGGGCAAGCTCAAGCCGAAGGCTGGCACCGACGATTACTGGAAATATGTCGAATGGATGCACTACGCCGAAGGATCGGCGATGCTGCCGCTGCTGATGGCGCTCTACACCGGCATGCTCGGCGACGCCGCCGCGCCGCTCAAGCCGCGCGTGGACAGCGAAATCGCGAACAATCTCTCCTACATGGAAGCGGGCCTCAAGGGCCGCAATTTCTTCGTCGGCAATGAGCTGACCGGAGCGGACGTCCAGCTGCTGTTCGTGCTCGAAGCGGCCGGCGCGCGCCTCGAACCCTACGCCGGCCTCGTCAAGTATCGCGCCGCGATGCATGCGCGGCCCGCCTACAAGCGCGGCATCGAAAAAGGCGGCGAATACGCGTTAATGAGCAGGTAGGAACGCGCACGATAGCGCTTACGTTCGCGTTTGCACGACTGTTCTGCTCAAGATGTAGCGCTCGGTCATGCCGTCGATCATGGCCAGCGGCACTGCGCCGCCCACCAGCATCGCGTCATGGAAGCTCTTGATGTCGAACTTCGCGCCCAGGGCATCGCGCGCCTTCTTGCGCGCGGCGAGGAAGGCAAGCTTTCCGAGCATGTAGCCGCACGCCTGGCCGGGATTGACGGCATAGCGCTCGATTTCGGTGATCGACGCGCTTTCCTGATCGCCCAAAGTGTCGACCATGAACTTCACGCAGTCCTCGCGGGTCCATTTCATCGCGTGCATGCCGCTGTCGACGACCAACCGCACCGCGCGGAACATGGCATCGTGCAGGAAGCCGATCCGCCCGAACGGATCATCTGCGTACATTCCCATCTCATCCGCCAGCTGCTCGGCGTAGAGCGCCCAGCCTTCGATGTAGGACGAGAAATACGAGACCTTGCGGATCAGCGGCATCTTTGCTTCGCGCTGGATCGACAGCTGCAGATGATGTCCGGGAATCGCCTCGTGATAGGTCAAGGTCGGCAGGAGCCAGAGCGGCTGCTCGGCGGTATCGCGCAGGTTGATCCAGTAGATACCAGGCCGCGTACCGTCGAGCGACGGTGAATTGTAGTAGCCGCCGGCCTGCGCCGCCTCGAGATATTTCGGCACGCGCTGAATCTTCACGTCGGCCTTGGGAAGCACGCCGAAATAGTCGGGCAGGCGGGTACGGATCGCGGCCACCTTCACGTTCAGATCGGCGATGAGCTGCTCTTTCGCCGCGTCGGTGTTGGCATAGAGAAACTTCGGATCATCATACATCGCGCGCAGACGCTCGCCGACGGTGCCTTTGGTCATGTCATGCTTGCGCATGATCGCATCGATCTGGGCGGTGTGGTCCTTGATGATGTCCAGTCCCGTCTGATGGATGTCAGCCGGGCTCAGCGTGGACGTCGTCCAGGTCAGCACGCTGTCATGGTAATAGGCTTCGCCGTCCGGCAGCTTCCACACGCCGGCTTCGTGCGTCGCCATCTTCTGCATGTCCGTGACAAGCGCGATCTGGCGGTCGAGCGCTGGATAGATTTTGTTTGTCAGGATCTTCGCCGCCGGTCCGGCATAGTCGCCGGAAATGTTCTTCTCCTTGGCGCGTCGCACGACGGACATGGTCATCGGCGCGCTGTCGGCCGACTCGGCACGCAGCGCATTCATCTGGATCAAAGTCTTCGACAGGGCGAAGTCCGGCGGCACCACGCCCAGCGCCACGTCATGCCGCGCGACTTCGGCTTCCTCATCGAGCCGAATCGCGAACTGTTCCAGCCGCGACAGGTATGCATCGGCATCCGCCTTGGTCTCGATTGTGTGTTGGTTGTCCAGGAAGGAGGGAATCTGGCTGTACAGACCATTCAGCTGGCTAATGACATACGGATTGCCGGCATTACCGCCCGCATAGGGATAACGGCGATTGTCGGCGTCGGTATTTTTCAGGCCGAACATCACGACGTCGAAGCTGACCTGATCGTCAATGCCGACGGAAGAACGGTCGAACGCGGACAGGAGCGCGAGCTGGCTGGCGACGAGTTTTTGGCCACGGGCAATGGCAGCGAGCGATGCCTCGTCGATCTCGCCCTTCTGGCGCGCACGCTCGCCGGTATCGACACCAAGCGATGTCGCGAAGAGCGGCGACTGATCCAGGTTCTCCTTGACGAATTGGTCGAACAGCGCATTCAGCGCTGGCCCGCCCGAATCTTCCGCAAAGGCTGTTGGCGCGAAAGCAAGCACTGCCGCGCCCGCCGCACCCGATTTCAGAACTGCCCGCCGGTTGAGCATGTGCCACCCCCTCACTTGACCGTGTTGGACTTAGGCTCGGCCGCGTTGGCGGGCAATTGAAGAGCCCGTGAGCGGCTTCACGATCTCGTGCGCTGTCCGACAGTCGGCGATCAAAAAATATTCGTTCCGTAACGGGTTGTGCGATCGCAGTGCCTACTTATCCAACAGCGGCAGATCTGCGGTAAGATGGTTACGTGACCAAAGCGAAAGGCATCACTGACGGGGTCGCGTGCAATTCATGAAAAGGCGACGAACAATTCTGTTGCCGAACACCAAGAAGTTTGGACAGATCGTAACAATGTGCGGCAATCTGAGGCCGGTTCACGCCTTCGAAGCGCTGCCCCAATAGTTGAAGCCGGCGAAACGCGGCGTGCCGGGAAGATACATCGTCTCCAAGTCGAGCACTTTGAATCCCGCATCGCCGATCAGCTTGGGAATCGCCCGCCCCACATGACAGCCGCCGCCGATGACTTTCCACGCCGGCGTGATCCGCCGTTGCCAGCGCTTGACCGATTCATCGGGTGCTTCGCCATGTTCGCAGAAAATCATTTGACCGCTCGGCTTCATGATCCGCCGCATTTCACCCAGCGCCGCCATCACGTCGGGTATGGTGCAAAGCGTGTAGGTGACGAGGACTGTGTCGGCGCAGTCCGCGTCGAGCGGAATCTTCTCGCTCGGCAGGTCGATGAACTCGAGCGGTATCGTACTGGCCGCCCGGCGCTCGGCAGAACGCTCACGCATTTCGGCTGCCGGCTCCAGCGCCCATATGCGCTCGACTTTGGCGGTGTCGTAGTAGGGAAGATTGTGGCCCGCGCCGAATCCGATCTCCAGCACGCGGCCCTGCGCGCGCGGTACGACTTTCCTGCGCTGGTACGAAATCGGCTTGGCGCTCATCGCGGCGTTGAGAAGGCGCGGCAATATATGATGATCGTAGAAGCCCATGCGGCGCTCTCCAGAGGAGCGCACAGCATAGCGCGTCTATTCCGGCGCGATAGTGACTTTGATGCCGTCCAGTTCGTCGGAACAGACGAGCTGGCACGACAGCCGCGAATTGGGTTCGACGGCCAGCGCCATGTCGAGCATGTCGACTTCGGCGTCCGACGGCGGCGGGAGTTTTTCGTACCAGCCGTCATTCACATAGACATGGCAGGTGGCGCAAGCACAGGCTCCGCCGCACTCCGCCGCTACGGGCAATCCCGCATCGCGCAGGATCTCCATCACGCTCCAGCCATTGCGGCCCTCGACGACCTGCTCGGCGCCCTTGCGATCGGTGGCGACAATTTTCATTTCAGCAGCCCTCATCGTGAGCTTGTCGAAGGTGCATCAGGCGACACCCAGCTTCTTCTGCAGGCTCGAAGACGATGTCGTGTACTGGAAGCGCAATTTTTCGTTGGGCTTGCAGATATGGAACGCGGCCTGTGCCATCAGAGCTGCCTCGTGAAAACCCGACAGGATCAGCTTCAGCTTTCCCGGATACGAATTGATGTCACCGATGGCGAAGATGCCTGGAGTCTGGCTTTCAAATTTCGCCGTGTCGACGGGAATCAGATTCTCGTGAAGGTTCAGACCGAACTCGGCAATCGGGCCGAGCTTGATGGTCAGGCCGAAGAATGGCAGGAACGCATCGGTCTCGTGCAGCCATGCCTTCTGATCCGCGCCGGCAAGCGTCGCGCCGGTGAGCTTGCCATTGTCGCCGTGCAATTGCTTCACGCTAGCGACGTGGAATTTCACCTTGCCTTCGCGCTCAAGCTCGCGCATCTGATTGACGCTGTGCAGGGCGGCGCGAAAGCCGTCGCGGTGATGCACCAAGGTCAGTGACTTTGCCAGCGGCGCCAGGTTGATTGTCCAGTCGAGCGCACTGTCGCCGCCGCCGGCGATGAGGATGTTCTTGCCGCGGAACGCTTCCATCTTGCGCACGGCATAGTGCACGCCGACGCCGTCGCCTTTGTTTTCGTAGGCTTCGATGTTCGGCACGGGCGGCCGCTTGGGAACGAAACTGCCGCCGCCGGCGGCAATGACGACGACCGGCGCGATGATCTCGCTGCCCGCATCGGTCGTCAGTTTCCACTTGCCGTCGGACAGGCGTTCGAGGCCCGCTGCCATCTCATTGAAGTGGTACTGCGCGCCGAACGGCTTGATCTGGTCGAGCAGCTTGTTGGTCAGTTCCTGGCCGGTCACGATGGGAAGGCCGGGGATGTCGTAGATCGGCTTTTCCGGATAGAGCTCGGTGCATTGTCCGCCGGGCCGGTCGAGGATGTCGACCAGATGTGTTTTCAGATCGAGCAGGCCAAGCTCGAACACGGCAAACAGTCCGATCGGACCGGCTCCGACAATGGCAACATCTGTCTGAATTGGCGTGCTCATTGGCTATTCCACAATTGTTTTATGTATGAACTCGGATACAGGCGCTCTTCATATGTAAAAATGGGTCGGCCAACAACCCTTTCAAGGCGAGGGGCCGCAATGTGACGCAGCGCACCATCAAGGCCAAGGGAAGGCAAGCCGCTGGGAATCGAAGACTTGGAGCCTCAGCTCAATTTACGAGATATGCCCTGATAAAGGCCTGAACTGCATCCGAATGCGTCTTCAGCGCCGCAATGGCAGTCGATGCGTTCTGCCGGTCGGCGAGGTCGATCGGCTCACATCGGGCGGCGGCATCGGCCATGTCGAAAGCGCCAATTCCGCGCGCCGCGCCCTTTATCGTGTGGGTGATCTCTTTCCAGGACTTTGCGTCGCGCGCATCCAAAATGGCCTGAAGTCGTGCAACCAAGTCGTTGGCCTGGGCATCGAACAGGCGGAGAACTTCAGCGTTTACCGTGGCATCGCCGCCGGTGTAGCGGGCAAGATGCTTCAGATCGACGGCTGCCTTGGCTGGCATGGGGACACCCCGAAACAATTCCGTGACAATGAACCTAATTGTTCAACACTCCGTTAACGAATTGGCCCGCGAGGTCGAACCACTCGCGGAGGCCGCTTGGCCGGCGCGGGAAACGGCGAGACTAAACGGCTGGCTGATGCGATTCAGCGACGGCTATTCCTCGCGCTGCAACTCGGTCTCGACCCTATCGTTTGCCGGCTCGCTGCGGCATGCCATCGAAGCAGCGGAGGCCGCCTATCGCACTCGGCGGCTTGTGCCGCAGTTTCAGATATCACCGGCAAGCCAGCCCGCCGGACTCGAACAGGCATTGAAAGCGCGTGGCTATCGCCACAGGACGCCAACCTTTCTGATGGTTGCAGATACCGCTGCAATCGCGGCCGCTCCCGTTGACGCCATCACTCTCGATTCACCGGATTCGGACGTCGTCGCGCTTACCCTCGAGGGTTCTCATTCTCCCGCCGATGGCGGGGAGCGGCTTGAGACTCTGGCGCGGATTGAATTGCCGAAAACCTTTGTCGTTGTACGCAGCGAAGGAGAAACCGTTTCGTGCGGTGCCTCGGTCGCAACGGGCGACTGGGCAAGCGTCTATGTCATGCGGACTTCGGCACGGCATCGTCGGAAAGGCCATGGCCGCGCGGTGCTGAGCGGGATCGCAAAATGGGCGCTCCGTCACGGAGCACCGCGGCTCTACCTTCAGGTCGACGAAACAAACACGCCGGCGCGCGCACTATATGGGCGGGCCGGATTCCGGGACGGTTATCGCTACCTTCACCATTTCGCGCCAGAAGCTTGAGCGAAGAAGTGATCGTCAAGGCTCGCGCGCCCGACTTTGTGAGGAGCGGCTAGAACGGAATCCAGCTGCCGGGAAATGGCGAGACGCCCAGAAGCCGCGCATGGCCGAACAGCGCGGCTGCGAAGACAAGCAGCGTGACGACAAATCGCCAGTCGAAATATTCTGCGAGCTTGAACGAATTACGGCCGGCCAGGATCGCGCCGAAGGGAATGTTCGAAGTCCGGCTTGCGAACGGTTGCCACTGTTCGCCGAGTTTGCGCTTGCGTTTGGCGTCGATGGAAAATGTACCGAACAGCGCCAGTATGAAGAGCGTGCCAAACAGAATGACCGAGGCCAGATCGCCGTTGGCGCTCAGATGATATGCGGACCAGATCACCACACCCCACAGAAACGGATGGCGGGTCACGCGAAGGATGCCGCGTGCCGCGTCGTCCTTCACAGCACCCGCGGACTGACCGACTGCTGTCGGGTTCGCCATCATCAGTCCAGGGACTCCAATCAGGAAGGCGATCAGCACCACGGGGATCGCCAAGTCATGCACAGCTCTTCCAAAGTCGAACAATTGGCGATTGTCCGGGCTTGCCTGAGCTGTGTTGTAGGAAATAGCCAGCCAGACGATCACGCCGACCGAGGCGAGTGAAAACAGGCCGAGGTACGCCCCTTCGCCGATTGCGCCGGTAATCGCGTCGCGAAAACGCGTCCCTGCGACCAGCAGGTGAATCGCCAGAAACACGGCGGCGGCGGTTATGAGCATTGTCATGGGAACCACACTCTAATGTAGTCAACGTAAACAAAAATAGGGTGGTCAACAGAATCCGTGCCATATCAAATGCCTGTACGCCTCGCGCTTCAAGCTGTTCGATGGTTAAAGTGCGCCGGTACCCGTGTTATTCGCCGAGGAAACGATGGCCACAATCGGATCGGACCGTAGTCAGCCCGTATTGCTCCAGACGGCCGAGCCGATGGGCGAAGCCGAAGCCAGACTTACGCCCAGGCCGGAACCCAAATTCGGCGTCGCCGCAATTGTTTTCGCGATCACTCTGTCCGCGTTCTGGGCCGGCGCGGCGGCGGCGTATTTGTGGGGCTATTTCGGACCGCGAGGCCTGGCCGGTCTGGACGTGCAGGAGCTGGCGATTTTCACCGCCGCGACGATCGTGCCGCCGCTTCTATTTATTGCAAGTGCCTGGGCGCTGGCGCGCGCGCAGCAGATGGGCATCGCAGCGACGGTTCTCGCCGACGCGACCGATCGTCTCTTTTCCGCCGACGAGACCGCATCGCGCACCGCCGCGCGGCTAGGCCGCGCTGTTCGCCGTGAACTCGATGCGCTGAACTCCGGGCTCGACGGTGCCTTCTCCCGGCTGCGTGCGTTGGAAACGGTTCTGGAGAACCAGATTGCCGCGCTCGACGAAGCTGGAGCGCGCGTCGAAGTTCGCGGCGAAGCCGTCGCAGCGCGCCTGACGACCGAGCGCGAACGGATTGAATCGGTCGCAGGATCTCTCAGCGACTCGGCCGCGCGCGCTGCTGAAACCGTCGCCGGCCGCACCGCTCAACTGAAGGCGTCGATCGAATCCGCCGAAGGTGCATTGAAAGCCGCCGGCACCACGCTCGAAACCCAGGCTGCAGGTTTTCGTGCCGCGGCCGGCGCGGCTGCGGACGCTCCCCACGCGGCCGCTGTTGAATTGGACCGCCAGGCCAAGCGGATCGAGGCTGTCGCGGACGCGGCCATGGCGCGGGCGGAATTCGTTCTCGGCCGCCAGGAACGTCATCGCGGTGCGATGAACGAATTGATGCAGCGATTGAAGGAGGAGAGCGCGTCGTTCGAAACGGCACTCTCCAAGGAACGCTCCTCAATCGAACAGGCAATTCAAGCGCTCGGTGGCGAGGCACAAAAATTCGAGCATGTCACCGGCGATGCCGAACGGCATCTGGAACTCATCATGTCGAATGCCGCCACGCGCGCCGCGCAGCTGACGTCGAACTTCATGCGCGAAGCCGAGAAGTTGAAGGAGGCGAGCGACTCCGCCAACACCACGCTGGCCAACATGATCAACGCGCTCCAGCAGGCCAATACCGGCGCGCAAACCCTGATCAGCGAAACCGCGTCGGAAGCCAAGGTCAATGCGCGCGCACTGGTCGGCGAAGCCATGGCGGAGTGCGAACGACTCTTGCGCACATCGGGCGAATTGTCGGCCGAAGCAACCGCCATCCGCACGTCGCTCGCCAAGTCGGTCGAGGAGGTGCAGCAGCATTTGCTGACTTTGCCGGGCATCGCACAACAAGAAGCGCGCCGGGTGCGTGACATGGTGCGGGCAGAGACCGAGGAAATACTCGATATTTCAGCCCGAACGCTTTCGACCATCCATGCGCGCAGCGCGCCCCGCCAAACTCCGCGCAAGCCGGCGGAGCAGGCGCCGCCCGAACAACCCGAGAGCGAAGGGCTGCTGGGAATGGCCAAGCGTCTTACACAGCGGCCGCGGAAAAAGCCGGCCGAGACCGGCGGCGAACCTAAGGCCTGGGAGATGCGTGCGCTCCTGGACGCCGTCGAAACAGGCGAGGCGAGGGATCTAAAACCGACAAGTGCGGCAGCACTCGGCGCGCTGGAGGCGGCATTGGCTGACCTGGCCGTCGATCTTGAAGGCATATCGACGGATGCCGCTCCCGGCGAGGCTGAGTGGAGGCGCTATCTCGCTGGTGACCGTTCAGTGTTCGCCCGTAGACTGGCTGCAGCGATCGACGACGACACGGTCAATCGCGTCGCTACCCTGTACCGCGAGGACGCCAAGTTCCGCGATGCGGCCAACTCATATCTCACCGAGTTCGAGGCTCTTCTGGCCCGCGCCAAGGAAGGCGATGGCGGCGGCTTGCTGACGTCGACGATGCTCAGCGCCGACACAGGTAAGATCTACCTCGCCGTGGCCTACGCGCTGGGGCGGTTATAGGCGGCGTAGCCGCGCGGCGTAGAAACCGTCCATGCCACCGTGGTCCGCCAGATGGCAGGGCAAGGTGCGCAGATCGCCATCCAGGCTGATCCATTCGGAATGTCCGAACAGTTCGGTTGGAGTGAGTTTCTCGCGGACAAAATCGCTTCGCTGGCGCAGGAAGTTCTCGAGTTGCTCGATGCCTTCCTCGCGCTCGAGAGAACACACCGCAAATACCAGCAGCCCGCCTTCCGCGACCATGTTGGCCGCAGCGGCAAGCAGTTGGGATGTCGCCTGCTCGCAAAAGGTGACATCCGATGCGCTCTTGATCCAGGGCAGGTCGGGGTGGCGACGGATGGTTCCCGTTGCGGTGCAGGGCGCATCGAGCAGCACGAATGGCGCCGGAGCGACCGGCTTGAAGTCACGTGCGTCGGCATGAATCAGCACGGCTTCTAATTTTGTCCGTTGCAAATTTTCCGCCAACCGCTGCAGGCGATCAGTCTCGCGCTCGACCGCGATGACATTCGCGCCGCGTGCCGCCAGTTGCATGGTCTTGCCGCCTGGTGCGGCACACAGATCGATCACAATGCGACCCGCAACATTTCCCAACAAGCGCGCAGGTAAACTCGCTGCCAGATCCTGCACCCACCATTCACCATCCACAAAACCAGGCAGATCTTCGACCCGCGATGACTCGGTCAGGCGCATAACATCGTCGACCAGAACGCTTCCGCCCAGGTGCGATGCAAATGCCGCGTCCTTCAACACCAGATCGATCGGAGCTTGACGGGAGTGTGCGGTCGCGATGGCCCGCGCCGTGTGCTCGCCATACGTGTCACACCAACGCGTCCACAGCCAGTCCGGTGTATTCAGTCGCGGCGCATCTTGCGTCGCAAGCAACTGTTTTCCTTCGCGCGACACGCGCCGCAGCACTGCATTGATCAGGGACTTGAAGTGCACCGCTTTGCTGTCGGCCTGCGCCAAGCGGTTCGCTGCATCGACGGCCGCATGCGGCGCAACGTCCAGGAAAAGCAGTTCACAGATTCCCGCATAGAGTATTTCGAGTGTCGGACCGGATTTGTGCGGCGGTGGAGTCTTGGGAACAAATACGCGGACGAGCGCTTCGATTTGGCCCAAGCGCCGCAACGTCTCGCTGGCGATCGCTCGCGCAAATCCTGCGTCGCGCGGTGGAAGATGCCCAAGCTGTTCGAGAGCGCTATCGAGCGGGCGATGTTTGCGAAGGACGTCGGAAAGAATTGATTGGGCCGCGGCGCGCGCCGGAATGCCTTCGCTCACGTCCAGCGACCGGTTTGAACGGGCGCCCGGCCTGCTATGGCTTCAAGCCGAGCAATGCGCTCCTGCGTCGAAGGATGGCTCGAGAACAATCCGGACAAGACACCGCCATGCAAGGGATTGCTGATGAACATATGCGCTGTGGCCGGATGGGCCTGAGCTTCGGGGTCGTCGGTTATAGAGGCGCCGCGATCGATCTTCTGCAAGGCCGATGCAAGACAGAGCGGTCGGCCGGAAATTTCCGCACCCATGCGATCCGCCTCGAACTCCCGTGTTCGGCTCACCGCCATCTGAACGAGCATTGCGGCTATTGGCGCCACAATCGCCACCAGGATCAAGCCAAGAAGGCCAAGCGAACTTCGCCTGCCCGTGCCGCCGAAGAAATGGGCGAGGTTCGCCAGCATCGACACCGCACCCGCGATCGTCGCGGTGATCGTCATCGTCAGGGTGTCACGATTGCGCACATGGCCAAGTTCATGCGCCAGCACGCCTGCAAGTTCCTCACCATCGACGCGAGCGAGCAGTCCGCTGGTCACGCACACCGAGGCATGCTGGGGGCTCCGCCCGGTTGCGAAGGCATTGGGCAGGGCATTTTCGACGACGAAGACTTTGGGCATCGGCAAGCCGGCTTGTCCGGCGAGCTCACGAACCGCGTGCACAAGGTCGGGCGCCACGGTGTCGTCGACCTGGCGCGCGCCATACATCGACAGCAGAACCTTGTCGGAATTCCAGTATGCGTACAGATTGGCCGTCGTCGCGAACAACAGCGCGCTGACCATTCCTGCCTCGCCGCCGACGAGGAAACCGGCGAAAAGGAACAGGGCGGTCAATGCCGCCATCAGCAATCCGGTGCGTACCAAATTCATGCTCCGGTGATGTATGCTGGTCGGGCCCAAGGTCAAGCGGACGATTTTCTGATGGCTACGATCAAGCGAACCAAGAAAGCGACAAAGGCCGAAATCGCCGCGCGCGTACGCGAAGCCGGCGAACGCGCCAAGTCGGAAGCGGACGCTCGGCGTCGGCAGAAAGCAAAGTCTGCGCTTCCCAAAGAAGTCGGCGGCCAGAATGGGCCGGAACCAACGCGCTACGGCGACTGGGAAAAGAAGGGAATAACCTCAGATTTTTAGGCCTTTTTCCAGCCACTCTTGATCCGGCTAGGGCCAAGGTCCATGTAATGCCTTGGAACAGCTCCAAACTGGAGCGGACGGAAAAACCATGTTTATCCAAACCGAATCGACGCCAAATCCAGCGACTCTCAAATTCTTGCCCGGCCGTGACGTTATGGGCGAAGGCCAAGTGGCCGATTTTCCGACCAAGGAATCGGGCAACCGCTCATCTCTGGCCCGGGCGCTATTCGAAACTCCGGAAGTCTCGCGCGTGTTCTTCGGTGCCGACTTTATTTCCGTGACCAAGCGCGACGGCGATTGGAAGCACATCAAGCCGGCCATCCTCGGTACGATCATGGAACATTTCACCCGCGGACTGCCGCTTCTAGAAGGAACGGCCGAAGAGCGGGACGATGCAAATTACGGCGAAGGCGATCCGGAGATTGTTGCCCAGATCAGGGAACTGATCGACACGCGCGTGCGGCCAGCCGTGGCCCAGGACGGAGGAGACATCATCTTCAAGGGCTTTGACGGCGGGGCGGGCATCGTCTTCCTGCATCTTCAGGGCTCCTGCGCCGGTTGTCCCTCCTCGACGCTGACGTTGAAAAACGGCATCGAGAATATGCTCCGCCACTATGTTCCGGAAGTGAATGCTGTCGAAGCGGTGTAAGCTTTCGCGCGATTCGATAGTTCGATCGGCGTGGGAGCTTGGCTGACATGGATCATCACGCCGTCAACGACGAAGCACTCGACACGCTGTTCCGCCGCGCGCGCACCCAGAATAAGTGGCTGGACAAGCCGGTCAGCACGGCCATGCTGATGGCGGTCTACGATCTGATGCGCATGGGCCCGACCAGCGCCAATTGCTCGCCGGCGCGTATCGTTTTTGCCGCGTCTGCCGAAGCCAAGGAACGCCTGGCAGCGCTTTGCACGCCGGCCAACGCGCCGAAGGTACGCTCGGCGCCGGCAACAGCCATCATCGGATACGATCTCGATTTTGCATCCCATTTGCCAAAGCTTTTTCCGCACAGTCCGGATGCAAAGAGCTGGTTCACCAATCCGGTAGTCGAACAGACGACCGCGTTTCGCAACGGCAGTTTGCAAGGGGCCTATTTCATCGTCGCCGCCCGCTCGCTCGGACTGGATTGTGGCCCCATGTCCGGCTTCAACAATCAGGCGGTCGACAAGGCGTTCTTCGCTGGCACTCGGGTCAAATCGAACTTCATATGCAGTGTCGGCCACGGCGATCCGGCCGGCGTGTTCGAGCGCAGCCCGCGCCTGTCGTTCGACGAAGCCTGCAAGTTTGCCTGACCGGGTCGTGGCGTGAGGATTCTTGCAGTCGACACGGCGTTGGGCGCTTGCTCCGTCGCCATTCTCGACGCTGACAGGGTGCTGGCTCATCGCCTGACGGTAATGGAGCGCGGCCATGCCGAAGCGCTGGCGCCGATGGTCGAAGCAGCGATGAAAGATGCAAGCCTTCCGTTCGCCAGCGTTGATCGGCTCGCTGTCACCACGGGACCGGGGACATTTACGGGCCAAAGAGTTGGCCTCGCCTTCATGCGCGGATTGCGCATCGCTCTGGATAAGCCCCTCATCGGAGTGACCACTCTATCTACCATGGCGCATGGGGCGATGGCGGAAACCGGACGCACGATCGGCGTTGGCATGCACGATGCTCGCCGCAACGAGGTTTATCTGGAAATTGTCGGCGACGAAGAGCTCTCGCCTTGTGTTCTGCCGTTCGAAGAAGCTGTCGAGCGCATTTCAAGAATCAGAATGCCATTCGTGCTGGCTGGAACAGCTGCGAGGCGGGCGCAGGAACTGGTTCGTAGCGCGGTGCTTTCGAGTGTCCTCCAGCCCG
>JANYBR010000393.1 GCA_025360685.1 Pseudomonadota bacterium | reverse complement strand
GTTAGACCCAGAGCGAACGATACAAATTGGGATCAGAGGTAGCGCGGAGTTCCTGTGGGAATTTTCCTATGAATCAGGAATGACCGTCATTCATGCGGAGGAATTTGCGCGGATGGGGGTCCAATCGGTCATCGCGAAATGTGTCGAGGTTCTCGATGGAAAGCCGTTCTATATTTCAATCGATGTCGATGGTTTTGACCCGTCATTTGCGCCTGGAACAGGCACTCCCGAAGTGGGCGGGCTCACACCGAGAGAAGTTCAGATGCTTCTGCGAGGTTTGAAGGGATTGGAAGTCATAGGCGGAGACGTCGTCGAAATTGCACCTCAGTACGACGCAACAACGAATACGGCCCAGCTCGGCGCCCAAATGTTGTTCGAAATCCTGTCTCTTATTTCGCTCTCACCCTCGCTTGTCCGATAGAGCGATCGCAATCGACGGCAACCCGCGTCGTAGTCTGATGACGAAGGTCTCAGAGCGCCAAATCGAGTCGCGGGGGGGTATCAAAAGTGGATCACACGGGTGGGCGGCCACGAACCTCGCACCGGCATGCGTCGCTCTTAAACACCCGAGCGCGGAGGATCTCACTTCCTCTGGTACCCCCCATGTCAGAAGAGGCGCTCACTGCCATCCGAGAAGGTCGTCATTCAGCCTACACGGGCGCGTAAGGGAGCAAATGTCCGTCTTCGACCGATAGCAGACATTGACGCCCGCGAAAGTCTTCAGGGCCTCGGCCGAAGGCCAATTTGACCCTACGGTTGTCGGGCGTTGGCGCAGTTCGCTCCAGGTTTTGTTGCTTTGCACCCAAATCTCGACGTTGCTGCGTCACTAGACTCCCGCTTAGCATTCCACAGGACGCAGGCAACTGCCGGGCGACAGAAGAGGACGTGAGCCATGCAAACACATGCATCATCAACGAAGCTGGCCTATCTGGGATTACTCAATGCGATATCTCTTGCTGAGACCAGAGCGGGTGTCTATCTGCGCGCCTGGGCGGATGCAACGCAGGACGAAGAACTCGCTTGCACGCTTCGCCTGGTTGCGGCCCGAGAGACAAGTCATGGCCAGTTGTTCTGTCGCATGCTTGGCGAGCTTGGCTATGAACTGCGCCAAAAGCCCGATCCTGATGGCGCCGAGCGTATTGCAAAATATGCCAATCCCAAGATCAGCGACCTGGACAAGATCGGACGCTCCCGGCGCGAGCTCAACGCCGATCCATTCGCAGAAATCGAGGCGAAGATTGCGGAAAGCTTCTACGATCCCGTAACCGCGAACATGTTGAGCTGGTACATTTGCGAGGAACGTGACTCTGCCAAGAAATTGCGATCAGCCTATGATTGCGTGCGAGCGAAGACCGACGGGATGCGGCAAAAATCATCTGGTAGTGGGCACAGCACGACAGCGCAGAACACGCCAAGCGCCGACGCGCAAGCGATCATGGCTTGCCTCGCAGACGGATTTGCGCGCCTGGAAAAGAAACTGGACAAGGTCGCCGCGCGAGCGAAGGCTTGAGCGGGGTGGCGTACCGAGCTGGGCGCGCGAAGGCATCGAAGTGAGGACGTGATGGACGGAAAATTCGTCCTTGAAATACCTGAGATGATCGACATTGCACCTGCCGCCAAGCGAATGGCGCAGACAAAGAAACACGATTGGCCACCGGGCACGGTTATCATTTCGGCAGACAGTCACATGCTGGAGCGGGACTGCTGGTACGACCGCGTTCCCGAGGCGTTGAGAGGCAAAGTACCCCGGATCGAGTTCAAGGACGGCTCTTACAAATTCAGCCTCGACGGACAACCGATGGTTCCGGATGAGCTCGCGGTGACACTGTGCGAGGCAATGGAGTGCAACCCGGGGCTGACCGATGTTCAGGCACGCTTGAAGGATCTCGACGTCGAAGGCGTCGAAAAGGAGCTGATTTTCCCTCAACGACTATTCGGCCTGTACATCATGGGTCATGAGGAGACACGCGAGGAGATATTTTCCATCTACAATGAGGACATTGCGGCCAGATGCGCCGAGGGAAATGGCCGTCTCTTCGCCGTGATGATCCCCAACTTCTGGGACCTGACGAAATCGCGTGCGTCAATCGCGCGCATCAAGGAACTTGGCGGACGGGTTCTGATGTTGCCAAACAAGGCCGGCAAAGACGTCAACGGAAAAAGGATTCACTACAACGACCCAAGAATGGACCCGTTCTGGGAAGCGGTGTCTGAGTTCGAGATTCCGCTCTGTTTTCACATCGGCGAGGCGATCGTGCAGTCTCGCGCTGGAGCAGCCGGTACGTCGGTGCTCGCCCAGATGCAGGGGTTCCGGCACCAGTGGGGCATGCTGACTTTTGGCGGCGTCTTCGATCGCTTCCCCAAGCTGAAGGTTGTGTTCGTCGAGGCTGGCATCTGTTGGGTTGCGTCCATGCTGCACGACGCCGACATGGCCTACAATTCCTTTCCGACAATGATGGAGCCAAAACTCGAGCACCCGCCAAGCTGGTATTGGCGCCACCACTGTTACGCGACGTTCATGACCGATCCGGCCGGTCTTGAGCTGCTCGAACGCGTGGGGCCGGAAACTGTGATGTGGTCCTCGGACTATCCGCATCAGGAAAGCACGTTTGGCTACACGCGCAGTTCGATCGACGCAGTGTTCGCGTCTACCAGTGTCAAGAATGCCCAAATGATTTTAGGCAAGACTGCGCTCAAGCTTTTCAACATGGCCTAGGGCGTGTCTCAGAAGAGACAAATGGTTTCATCGACGAAGTGGACAATTATCGAAAGGGCAAGCCGGTATGCAGCTCAACAATCGCGTAGTAGTCGTGACCGGCGCGGCGAGCGGAATCGGCCGCGCCTTGGCGCTACGTTTCGCCAAGGAACGCGCAAAGCTCGTGGTTTGCGCCGACATCAACGCAGAAGGCGCGGCGGCGACCGCAAAGGAAATCGGTGGAATCGCTTTCACAACAAATGTTGGAAGAGAGGCCGACATCAAGCGCCTGATCGAAACGGTCGAAACAGAGCAAGGTCCGATCGACCTGTTTTGCTCCAACGCTGGCATCGGAATCGGCGGCGGCGCGGAGGTATCCGATGATCGCTGGCAGCGGATCTGGGACATCAACGTCATGGCCCATGTGTGGGCAGCGCGTCATCTCGTTCCGCGCATGATTGCGAGGGGCGGTGGCTACCTGCTCAACACAGCATCGGCCGCTGGCTTGCTGTCGCAGGTCGGATCGGCACCCTACGCGGTCACCAAACACGCCGCCGTAGGATTGGCGGAATGGCTCGCGATTACGCACGGCGATCAGGGCATCAAAGTCTCGGTGCTGTGCCCGCAGGCAGTGAGGACAGCGATGACGGCGGGCAATCCGAACGGTGTAGCCAGTCTCGATGGCATGATTGAACCGGAGGCGGTCGCGGAAGCCTGCGTTCGCGCGATTGAGGCCGAAGATTTCCTAGTTCTGCCGCATCCAGAAGTTCTCGAATATATGCGGCGAAAAACCGGCGACTACAATCGCTGGATTGGCGGCATGCGAAAGCTCAATCGCCGATTCCGAGGTTGAAAAAAGTCGCTGCCGACTTCAGTTGCTCGAAGAGAGCGAGAATCGTCGATGCTTACGGAAATTGATCGCGTACAACTGGCGACCCCAGATGCGGCGGGTGCCGCGCAGAAGTGGCGCGCTGTGTTGGGCGCGGAGGAGATCGGACGCGACCGTATCTCGTTTCTGACAGCGCGCCGGACAACGCTGCGCGCAGGCACGTCGGACATCGAATTGCTGGAGCCTGATGGCGCAGGACTCTTGGGCGACGAACTGAAGCGGCGGGGTCGCGCGCATTTGTTCGCGGCGGGCGCATCTTCGCCCGATGCCGGAAAAGTCGCGGAGCACGCGCGTGGGCTGGGTGCGGTGCATCACACAGAGAATGGTCAGCATATGATCACGATCGAAATCGAAGGCGCACCCATTCGCTTTGTGATCTCCGACGAGAGCACGCGCGCGAAGACGGGTGACTTGGACTTTCTCTATGAGGCGACGGTCCTGGCCGCTGATCAAGCTAGGGCAGTCGACTGTATCAGCGCGATGTTCGAGCTCGACAAGACGGATTTCACAAAGATCACTTCAGCGACGTTCGGCTACACTGGGGTGCTGACCCTGTTTCGACCCGGTCAGTTGCATCGCTTCGAGGTCATCACGCCGACAGACATGAGCAAGACAATGGGGCGCTACTACATTCGTGAGCGTGCCTCGTTCTACATGGCTTTTGCTGAGAGCGCCCAAATCGTGAAGGTCGAGCGCGCAGCTGAGACGGCCGCTGCAGGCATCACCGTTGATCGTCCCGACGGACGCGCGCAGACGCAAGCCGCCGACCAGCTATGGTTGCACCCGCCAGCGCTGGGAGGGATGATGCTTGGCATCTCGCGGCCTTCCATGGCATGGCGGTGGTCCGGGCATCCCGAACGCGTCGAACGACTCGAATAGCGGCCGTCAATTGCGGAACATCTCATTCGAGCCGGTTTGTTACTGAGACCACCTACTGTGTCCAAAACTGACTAACTCAAGAGGAACCGCCACGTCACGTTCCGCCCACGGGCGCCGCAAGCCTTCTTTGGTTTGCGCCGGGCCCCGAAGTGCCTACAATCCGACGCATATTGATAATTTGATCTGAGGAGACGCACCTTGGCCCATGACATCGTGATCCGCGGCGGCAACATTGTGGACGGAACCGGATTTGACGCTTTTAGAGGCGACATTGGCTTAAAGGACGGCCGAGTCGCCGAGATCGGCAAGATCGCGACGAGGGGCAAAGAAGAGATCGACGCTGATGGGCTGACAGTTTCTCCGGGCTTCATCGACCTTCATACGCATCTGGACGCACAGATCGGTTGGGACCCCGATCTCACACCAATTAGTTGGCACGGCGTGACGACGGCGCTGATGGGCAATTGCGGCGTGACTTTTGCGCCCTGCAAGCCCAAGGACCGCGAATTCCTTGCCGCGATGATGGAGTCGGTGGAGGACATCCCGCGTCAGGCGATCATGACCGGGTTGCCATGGACTTGGGAGAGCTATGGAGACTACCTCTCGACTGTCGAGACGATGAAGCCCGGCCTCAATATCGCAGGTCTCGTCGGCCATAGCGCGGTTCGCTACTATGTAATGGGCGATCGCTCATTTTCAGAGCAAGCGAGCGAGACCGAGATCAAACAGATGGCTGATATCGTCGGAAAGGCGATAGAAGCCGGTGCGATTGGATTTTCGACCAACCGTTTCGCGCCGCATAAGGCGCCGGACGGCCGCTCAATCCCCGGCACGTTCGCCGATCCGTCGGAGTTGGTCGAAATTGGTAAGGCGGTCGCGGCTCGCAATGGCTTGATGCAAGCCGTGGGCGCCACAGGCGATGTGCTTAAGGCTATTGCGGATAGGTCTGGTAGCCGCGTGCTATTCTCCTACGGTGTTGGATCCGAGAGGGGCGCGGGGCTCAAGTCGGCGGAAGGCCTCGACAAGCTCGCCGAAGGGCGCGACTTGACAGCCATCTGCCAGGTCAAAGGCACGGGCTTCATGTTCGGACTGCAGTGCAGCTTGCCGTTCCGCGGCGAGACCTGGGACAAGGTGCGTTCGCTTGACCTGGCTGGCCGCGTTGCTGCCGTGACGGATCCGGTTACGGCCAAGAAGTTGATCTCGGAAGGCGAAACGCGCGTCCCGCTCGAACACACCTACTATATCGGCGATGGGGAGATGCCGAATCTGACGGAGCCGCGGAATAGGAGCGTCAGGGACCTGATGGCCGCGCGCAACGAAGGTTTCGTGGAGTTCTTCCTGCGCCTGTCGCGCGAAACCAACGGACGCGCACTATTCAACTACCGCCTGTTTTGCCAGGACATGGACGAGCTCGGAGATTTGTTCAAGAATTCGAAGCATGTGTTACCCAGCCTCGGCGATGCGGGGGCACATGTCTCGCAGATTATCGACGCCGACTGGGCGACGTTTGTGCTCAAGTATTGGATTAAGGAGCGCCAGATCTACAGCCTGCCCAAAGGCATCCAACGCATGACGTCAGACGCCGCGCGGGTCATGGGCCTAAAGGACCGCGGGACCCTGAAAGTGGGCCAGCGCGCGGACGTCAACGTGTTCGATCTCGACCGGGTGACCCAACTTCAGCCTGAGATTGTGCACAAGTTCCCAGGCGGCGCGCCGCATTTCACTCAGCGTGCCCGCGGCTACAAGGCGACTCTTGTGAACGGCCAGGTCAACGTGCGCGACGATCAGTCGACGGGTGCGCGTGCAGGAATGGTTTTGAGGCACGCGCAGTAGGAGACCAGCCAAGGCGTGGCGGGCTGTCCTTTTGGCGCGCCAAGTCCGACGATAGAACGGGCGGCAAGATCGCCAATCCAGACGCTGCCGCCTACATCTGATGGATTTCCATTGTGGTGCGGCGTTCTAAACCCCGGCAGATAGATTCAACGGTTGTGTTGCGTCGATCGGTTGAGCCAGCAACCCAAAGCGGACGCTCGCCGGCGTCTGCGCGGAATGGCCGCTCTCGATCCGCAGGGAAAACAAGCGGAGGGTGGCATGGCACATTGCCGTAGAGGCACTTTTCGACTTGTGCCCGGCGTTGCCCGGCGACAAAGAAAGCTTAGAGTTTTCCCCCAGAGCAATTCGAACCCACAACTCGAATGGAATAACTGAAAGGAACCCGCCCAATGACCGAAGCCTGGATCATCGACGCGTGCCGCACGCCCCGCGGTATCGGCAAATATCCCAAAGGCGCACTCTCCCAGATTCACCCCCAACGCTTGGGTTCGACGGTTCTCAAAGCGCTGGCCGAGCGCAGCGACATCAACACCGCCGAAGTGGATGACGTCATCTGGGGCACGAGCTCGCAGCGCGGTCCGCAGAGCTGCGATCTTGGCCGCATGTCGGCGCTCGACGCCGGATACGACATACGCGCCAGTGGCGTGACGCTCGACCGGTTTTGCGGTTCGGGTATCACGTCAGTGAACCTTGCTGCCTCGACCATCATGGCCGGGATGGCCGACTTGGTCGTCGCCGGCGGCACCGAAATGATGTCCATGCCCAATCGCCGCGACGCCAGCGATGGTCCTCCGCTTTTCGATACGGGCAACCTGCATCTGCGCGCCATGCATCCCCAGACCAACCAGGGCGTTTGTGCAGACGCGATCGCGACGATGGAGGGTATTTCGCGCAAGGACGTCGACAGCCTGGCGCTTGAAAGCCAGCGCCGGGCGGCGGCCGCGATTACCGGCGGCCATTTCAAAAAGAGTCTCGTTACCGTCCACAACGAAGATGGCTCGGTCGCGCTCGATCATGAAGAGTTTCCAAGGCCGAACACGACCGCAGAAGGTTTGGCGAACTTGAAGCCGTCCTTCGAACAACTTGCAGACGTGCCGCTCAACGCCGAGGGCCTTACCTTTCGCAAGCTGATTTTGCAGAAATATCCGGATGTGAAGATCCAGCACATTCACCATGCCGGTAATTCCTCAGGCGTGGTCGATGGTTCCGCTGCGCTTCTGCTAGCCTCGCCGGACTATGCGAAGTCTCACGGCCTGAAACCCAGAGCGCGCGTCGTGGCCTTCGCAAACCAGGGTGACTGCCCGACTTTGATGCTCAACGCGCCGGTACCGGCCGCGCGCCGAGTTCTGGCTCGCGCCGGCCTCACGCTGGACGACATCGATCTTTTTGAGATCAATGAAGCGTTCGCAGTGGTGGCAGAGAAGTTCATTCGCGATCTCAAGCTCGACCGCAAAAAAGTGAATGTGAACGGTGGCGCCATGGCGCTGGGACATCCCATCGGCTCGACGGGCTCGATGCTGATCGGCACGGTGCTGGACGAACTCGAGCGCCGCGATCTGCACCGGGGCCTTGTCACAATGTGCGCTGGCGGTGGCATGGCTCCGGCCATCATCATCGAACGCATCCACTAGCGCAGACATTCGCGGCACGGGTGCGCGCTCGGCGCCGATCGGAAGGGCGACGCGCTGCGGTCGCCGGCATCGCCGCGATGCGCTGAAACCAGATTGGACTAAATGACCGCTTCCGACTCAGAGTGGTCATTGGTGAGAGTGCGGCATTTCCCTGACGAAGTTGGGCTATCGTCCCGGAGAATCATAATCTGGGGTAGCTGGATGATGCTTTTAAGGCGACGCATCGATCGACAGTCTGGTCAGCCGCATCGCCGCCCGGCGGCGGGCGCGCTCAGTTGTTCGACGCCTTGCCGGCGCCGCTCGGTGCATCGGCGCATCACGATTACGCGTGGAGCCGGTCTTACACCGCCGAAACCTTCGCGGACTTCCTCTGCTCACAACCTAGCCACCAGTTGCTTCCTGCCGCACAGCGCGACGCCCTCCTAACCGAAACTGACGCCATGGACCAACGAACATTTGCCGATCGACGATCCGGCGATTTCGTATGTCGCGTTCGCCAAGTAGGAACGGCGCCGCCCCAACCGAAGTCGGCGCTCATGGATGAGTTGAAACGAACTTCGCGACGACGCGAGGCTTGCGCCATTTCGCCGACTTCACGTGAGACGGTTCTTCGTTGGCTCACCAATCTTGTCAGTACTGAGATTGCGGAATCGTGACCGTCAGGCCATTGAGCGCGGGCGCGGCCTTGATCTGGCACGCGAGCCGGCTGTATTGCCGGGTCTCGCTGGCAAACTTCAGCATTCCACGTTCCAGTTCGTTCATTGCGGGAAGTCGATCGAACCAGTCTGGATCGACATAGACGTGACACGTCGCGCAGGCGCAGGCGCCGCCGCAATCCCCGTCAATTCCTGGAATCCTGTACTTCAACGCGCCTTCCATCAGCGAGATGCCTTCCGCAATCTCGACGGTCCACTTTGCGCCGCCGTGTTCGATGTAGTTGATCTGAACCATGATGCGCAAATTGCTCCCGAACGCGAAAAGCACGGTCTGATGATCAAAGCTCTCGAGGATGACCAGTTTGCAATCACTTACCCCACCCTTTGATTTCGGAGTTTGACGCAAGTCAATGGCTTCTAGGCCGGCATCCGAACCGTCCGTATTCCATTTTGTTCGATTGCATTTGAGCGCTTGAGGCTTCTTTTTCCAAAAGTTTGATGCATGTCAACATGTCGATCTCGCGCATGCGAATTACTCCTGAGCGAAAAACAGTGCGCGGCGCCGTCGGGGGAGTCATGGATTTCATTCTTGAAAATGGGCAGCCAGTCGCAGGCGGCTGGCTCGCGTACTGCGCGCGAGCCCGAGACGTTCTAAAAGACAGTATCCCTAATCCCGAAACTCACGACGACAAGAAGTCGATCCTGGTTGAGGGGCGCCGCATTGCAAGCCGTGTCTGAAAAGCCGTTTCGCCCGGATCTCGTGGCAGTCCCGGTAGTGCTGCTGCTCGGCACTGTCTTCGCGCTGATCGAAGTCGCGAAGTCTCCTGATCCGTTGATGGTTATCCAGGCTTGGACGTTTCTGGCCTGTATGCTCGGGATCTCGACGTTCTTCCTTCGCCGCTATGCTGTTGGTCTGCCTGACGAAGAGAGCGGCCCCTACGTCAATGATGTCGTAAAAGCCGGTGTCATTGCCTCAATGTTCTGGGGCATCGTCGGAATGCTTGTCGGCGTCGTCATCGCGCTCCAACTGGCGTTTCCGCACATTTTCTATTTTTCCAACTTTCCCTTCACGAATTTTGGGCGATTGAGACCTCTGCACACTTCAGCAGTCATTTTCGCATTTGGCGGAAATGTGCTGATCGCCACATCTTTCTATGTCGTGCAACGCACCTGCCACGCCCGGCTGGCCGGCGGATCGTGGGCCTGGTTCGTGTTCTGGGGGTACCAGACATTCATCGTGCTCGCCGGAACCGGTTACCTGCTCGGCATCACTCAGGGCCGCGAATACGCGGAGCCGGAATGGTATGTCGACATCTGGCTGACAATTGTGTGGGTTGCTTATCTGTTTGTCTTCCTGGCCACGCTCTGGAAGCGCCGCGAACCGCACATCTACGTCGCGAACTGGTTCTATCTCTCGTTCATCGTGACGATCGCGATGCTTCACATCGTCAACAATCTGGCGATGCCCGTCTCGCTCCTGCAGACCAAGAGCTTCTCGCTGTTCTCGGGCGTTCAGGATGCGCTGATTCAATGGTGGTACGGCCACAACGCAGTCGGATTCTTCCTGACCGCCGGCTTCCTGGCAATCATGTACTACTTTATTCCCAAGCGCGCGGAACGGCCGGTCTACTCGTATCGTCTGTCGATCGTTCATTTCTGGACCTTGATCTTCATCTACATCTACATCTGGGCCGGTCCGCATCATCTGCTCTACACCGCGCTGCCCGAATGGGCGCAGACACTGGGCATGACGTTTTCCATCATGCTGTGGATGCCGTCCTGGGGCGGCATGATCAACGGGCTCATGACGTTGTCAGGCGCGTGGGACAAGCTGCGCACTGACCCGGTGCTGCGCATGCTCGTGGCCTCGGTCGCATTTTACGGCATGGCGACGTTCGAAGGGCCGGTCATGTCGGTGAAAGCGGTGAATGCGCTTTCACACTATACGGATTGGACGATCGGCCACGTGCATTCCGGCGCGCTGGGATGGGTCGGATTCGTGAGTTTTGGCGCGATCTACTGCCTGGTTCCGTGGCTGTGGAAGCGCAAGAGCCTCTATTCGCTTCGTCTCGTCGAGTGGCACTTCTGGGTGTCCACACTCGGAATCGTCTTCTACATCACGTCCATGTGGGTCGCCGGAATCATGCAGGGCCTGATGTGGCGCGCCTACAATGATTTCGGATTCCTCGAATACTCCTTCGTCGAAACCGTTGCCGCGATGCATCCCTACTACATCATCCGCGCACTGGGCGGCATCCTGTACCTCGCAGGCACGGTAATCATGGTCTACAACCTGTGGCGCACGATCCGCGGCGGAGTATCAGTTGCCGGCGAATCCGCCGCACTGAACCAAACACTTTCGGTCCAGGGTGCGTGAGATGAATCACGGCACGCTCGAGCGCAACTCCATCCTGCTCGTCGTGGGAATCCTGATCGTTGTGGCAATCGGCGGCCTGGTCGAAGTCGCGCCCTTGTTCTTTGTCGAAAGCACGATCGAGAAGGTTCAAGGCATGCGCCCCTACACGCCGCTCGAGCTGGCGGGGCGAAACATCTACATCCGCGAAGGGTGCTATCTCTGCCATAGCCAGATGATCCGCCCGTTGCGCGACGAAGTCGAACGCTACGGTCACTACAGCCTGGCGGCCGAGAGCTTGTACGACCATCCCTTCCAGTGGGGCTCCAAGCGCACCGGACCCGATCTGGCGCGGGTCGGCGGAAAATACTCTGACGAATGGCATCGCGCCCACCTCGCCGACCCACGCTCGGTCGTGCCGGAGTCGGTAATGCCGCCTTATGCGTTCCTCGCGAGAACACCGCTCGACTATCGCGACATTGAGCGTGAGCTGGCGGCCGATAACACGGTCGGTGTGCCCTACACTAAGGACATGATCGACAACGCCAGGGCCGATCTCGAAGCGCAGGCGAACGCGGATTCCGACGATGCGACGAAGCTCGCCAAGCGCTATCCCAAGGTTCAGATTCGTGACTTCGACGGCAACCCCGACCTGATCAGCGAAGCCGATGCGCTCATCGCCTACATGCAGATGCTGGGCACGTTGGTGGACTTTTCGACCTACAAGGCCGACGCGCCAGAGAACAAGAGATAGTCATGGAAAGGTACAGCTACGAACAGATCCAGGCCTTCGCGCAAAGCTGGGGCGCGGTCTATTTCATGGTCCTGTTCGCGGCTGTCTGCGTCTACGCGCTGTGGCCGTCGAACAAGCGAAAGTTCGACGAGGCGGCGCGCATTCCGCTCGAAGACGACGAGGCATCGCCGTGAGTGGCAAGGAAAGGGACACTCACTCCGGAACCGAAACCACCGGTCATGAGTGGGACGGGATCAAGGAACTCAACACGCCGCTGCCGCGCTGGTGGCTGATCGTGTTCTATGCCTGCATCGTCTGGGCTTTCGCCTATTGGATCGTCATGCCGGCCTGGCCGACCTTCAACGGCTACACGCACGGATTGCTCGATCACTCGCAGCGCGAAAACGTCGCGGCCGCAGTGAATGCGCTCAAGATGCAGCGGCACGCCCATGAGAGCCAGCTAGCGACTGCGTCGCTGCAGCGGATTCAGAACGATCCGGACCTTCAGCAATTTGCGCTGGCGGAAGGCCGCTCGCTGTTCGGAGACAATTGCGCGCCATGCCATGGCTCCGGTGGTCAGGGCGCTCACGGCTATCCCAATCTCAACGATGACGTCTGGCTGTGGGGCGGCAAGCTGGAGGACATCCAACACTCGATCACCGTGGGTGTGCGCTCCACAATCGCCGACACGCGACAGTCTCAGATGCCGGCCTTCGGTCACGACAAGATTCTGAGCGACTCGCAGATCGACGACGTGACGGAATTCGTCGTGTCGATTGCGGGACGCCCAGCCGATCAGGCCAGAGTGCACCGCGCGACAAAATTATTTGCAGACAATTGCGCTGCCTGTCACGGCGCGAGCGGTCATGGCGACCGCACGATGGGCGCGCCCAATTTGACAGACACAGACTGGCTGTATGGTTCAACACGCGCCGATATTCGCGATCAGATCTGGTTCGGCCATGGTGGTGTGATGCCGACCTGGGCGGGCCGGCTCACTCCGGAAGAGATAAAGTCACTGGCAGTCTATGTTCACAGCCTTGGCGGCGGCGAATAGGCGAGGGCGAGCAGTCTCGCACAACAACAATGGATCGCATCGACCTCCTGAAACTCGCCACATCAACCGACGATGGTAGCTATCGCATCGACGTGCGCGCAACCAACAGCGCGGCCACCCGCAAACTGTATAAAGCGCGAGAACCGATCCATCCCAGGCTTGTCCATGGAACGTTTCGGCGCGCGAAATGGATCGTCATGGCCGCGACCCTGACGATCTACTATCTCACGCCATGGATCAGATGGGATCGAGGTCCCGATGCGCCCGGCCAGGCCGTACTTGTCGACCTCGCGCATGAGCGCTTCTACTTCTTCTTCATCGAAATCTGGCCGCAAGAAATCTATTACATCACGGGCCTGCTGATCCTGTCGGCCGTCGCGTTGTTCCTGGTGACCGCCTTGTTCGGGCGCTTGTGGTGCGGCTATGCGTGTCCTCAGACGGTTTGGACGGATCTTTTCATCTGGGTCGAGAACCTCGTCGAAGGAGACCGCAGTGCGCGCATCAGGCTCGCCGCTCAGCTCTGGAACACCGAAAAGATAGTCAAGCGCTTGTCGAAGCACACCGCCTGGCTTCTGATCGCGGCGGCAACTGGCGGCGCCTGGGTCTTCTATTTCACGGATGCGCCGATCTTGTTTCAGCAATTCGCGCACGGTGAGGCACCCGCAATTGCTTTGCTTTCCGTGGGCCTTCTGACGTTCACCACCTACTCGCTGGGTGGCTTTATGCGTGAACAGGTGTGTACTTACATGTGCCCGTGGCCGCGCATCCAGGCCGCGATGATTGACGACGAAGCGCTATCCGTCACCTATCGGCGCGACCGCGGTGAGCCACGCGGCCCCCACAAGAAAGGACAGCCCTGGTCGTCGACTAGTCATTGCGTCGACTGCCATCAATGCGTGGCGGCGTGCCCCATGGGTATCGACATCCGAGACGGCACGCAGCTCGAATGCATCAACTGTGCTTTGTGCATCGATGCCTGCGACGACATCATGGACAAGGTGGGGCTGCCGCGCGGACTGATCGCGTACGACACCGACGCAAATGTCGAACGCCGCCTCAAAGGCGAAGCGTCCGGTTTCCGTTTTGTCCGCCCAAGAACGATACTCTATGCGGTCGTTCTCGCGATCGTTGGCGCGGTCATGCTCTATGGTCTGTGGGCGCGCTTCACGATCGGGCTCGACGTGCTCAAGGACCGCAATCCGGAATTTGTGCGGCAGTCGGATGGCGCCGTGCTGAATGGATATTCGGTAAAGCTTCTCAATCACGCCGACCGCGCCCGGACATTTCTCTTGACGGTCACCGGTGGAGAGCTTGCCGCAATCCACGTCATCGGCGTTCAAAGCACAACCGGACCGATTTCGCTCTCGGTCGAGTCCGACCGGGTTCGCGCCCTTCGCGTTCTGCTCACCGTGTCAAAGACTAAGCTAAAGCCGGGAAACCAGCAGATCAAATTCCAACTCACCGATCCGGGCACACACGAATCCGTTGAGACCCGGTCGGTATTTGTAAGTGGGATGAACTGAAATGACGCGGACATGGAGCGGCTATCACGTTTTGACGACTCTCCTCGCGGTATTCTCCGTCATGCTCGCTGTCAACGTGCTCTTCATCGTCAAGGCCTACACCACTTTCAGCGGCGAGGATGAACAAAAGCCCTACCTGCAAGGCATAGAATACAATCAAACTCTGGAACGACGCGCCCTGCAGGCACGCCTTGGCTGGCAAGGAACAATTCAAGCGACGCGCATCGGACGGCGTTCCGTCAGAATTGTCGTCCATCTCGCCGACCGTTCCGGCGCGCCCCTGTCGGACATCTCCCTCGAGGCGCATCTGAAGCATCCTTCGGACTCCGGGAAGGACCTCAGTGTCAGTCTTCATGCCGACGGGGCTGGAATGTACGAAGGAACAGCCAGCGATGTGCAGCCGGGCGCGTGGGACTTGAATGTGGAGACCCGCAATGCTCCGGCAACGCCGTTCCAAGCGGATAGACGCATATGGCTGCGCTGACGCAAGCACGCCGTGGCGGGACAGCGGTCGCCGCAAAGCGGGCCGGACCCGATCGACGCTCGAAGTCCGACGACTCCACCGTCGAGTTGCTCGTGCAGGGAGCGCATTGCGCCAATTGCATCGCGAAAATCGAGCGCGGCATCGCGAAGTTCGACGATGTGAACCGAGCGCGATTCAACCTGTCGACCGGCAAGCTCACGGTTCATGGAGTCCATTTGCGGCCCGCAGTGATTGCCACGCGCGTCGAGGCGTTGGGGTACAAAGCTACGGCGTTCAAGCCGTCCGAGGCGGTGGCCGCCAATGCGGAAGGCGAGCGATTTATGCTGCAGTGCCTGGCAATTGCGGCGTTTGGCGTGTCGTTTATCGTGCCGCTGACGGACTCAACACAAGCGCTTTGGTTCGGCATCGCGGACATGGGTCCGGCGACGCGGTCGGTCGTCAACTGGGTCGTGGCGCTTATCGCGTGTCCCGCAACCCTCGTCGCCTCGAGGCCGTTTTTCCGCTCCGCGCTTCGGGGTCTGTCGGTTGGCCGAGCCAACATGGATGTACCGATCAGCCTTGCGATTATTTTGTCGCTCGGTCTCAGCCTCTACCAGACCGCACTGCACGGCAATCAAACCTACTACGACGCAGCGGTGACGCTGGCATTCCTTCTGCTGATTGGACGTTACCTCGATCTGCGTGTCAGGCGCCGGGCGAGCGAAGCAGCGCAACGGCTCGTGGCCATGCAAGCGGTACTGGTCCGGCGCGTGGCGGAGGATGGCAGCATCCAAACCGTAATGGCGGGAGAGGTGCAACCAAACGATCGACTCGTATTGGCGACAGGTGAGCGCTCGCCGATTGACGGAATCGTCCTGTCGCAAAACGCACTCATCGATACCTCTTTGCTTACGGGCGAAAGTGCACCGCTCGAGGCGGCACAAGGCGCAGCGCTGCGCGCGGGCTCGATCATTCTCGACCAGCCGGTAACGCTGCGCGCGACTGCCGCGGTCCAGGACTCGTTGGTCGCCGACATCGCCCGCCTCGTCGAAGCGGGCCAGCAGGTTCGGAGCCGCTATGTGCGGCTGGCAGATCGCGCCGCTGCCGCCTACGTGCCGACGGTCCATGCTGTCGCTCTGTCGGTGTTCCTGGCGTGGTTGTTGTTCCTGCATGCATCTTTCGCAGTGTCGATCACCAATGCGATTGCCGTGCTGATCGTCACCTGCCCGTGTGCGCTGGGCCTGGCGGCGCCGGCTGTTCAAATTGTGGCGACCGGCGCGCTGTTTCGGCGCGGCATCATCGTGAAGTCTGGAGATGCGTTGGAGCGTCTGGCGGAAGCCGACATCGCGATATTCGACAAGACTGGAACTCTCACCAGTGACAAGCTGGAACTGAGCAATCGCGATCGGATCTCGGATTCTTGCCTTCAATCCGCCGCGCTGCTCGCGCGCTCCAGCCGGCATCCGCTGGCCCAGGCGATCGCCCGTGTCGCTCCTCCGGGTCCAATCGCGGCAGGCATCGGAGAGTTCGAGGGGCTCGGACTTGAAGCCAGAGTCGACGGTGAAGCGTGGCGGTTGGGACGCGCCGACTGGGTTGGCGCAGATAGCGCAGGCACGCCGTCGACGTCACTGTGGTTTCGTCAAGGCATGCGCGCGCCCATTGGCTTTCAGTTCGAAGCGCCGATGCGGACCGACGCCGAGGCAACAATTTCGGGACTGAGGACGAGAGGCATCGAGCCGCGCATCCTCTCTGGCGACCGCACGGAGGCGGTCATCGCCATCGCCGCGGGGTTGGGGATCACTAATTGGAAAGCGGGGATCGGCCCCAAGGAAAAGGCGGCGGAGCTGAATTCACTCAACACAGCAGGACACCACGTGCTGATGGTTGGCGATGGTATCAACGACGCTGCCGCGCTGTCGCTGGCGCATGTCTCGATGTCGCCGGCTTCAGCGAGCGATGCCGCACAGTCGGCGGCGGACATCGTCTTCAACGGC
>JANYBR010000346.1 GCA_025360685.1 Pseudomonadota bacterium | reverse complement strand
GACGAACTCGCCGGGCTGCAGGCCGGTGACCTGGGCCATCATCAGGGTCAGCAGCGCGTAGCTGGCGATGTTGAACGGGACGCCGAGGAACACGTCCGCCGAGCGCTGATAAAGCTGGCAGCTCAGTTTTCCGTCCGCGACAAAGAACTGGAACAGGCAGTGGCAGGGCGGCAGCGCCATCTTCGGCACGTCAGCCGGATTCCATGCGGTGACGATCAGGCGGCGTGAATCGGGGTTCGCCTTGATGTCGC
The DNA here is from genome assembly GCA_025360685.1 of Pseudomonadota bacterium. Classification (GTDB taxonomy): domain Bacteria; phylum Pseudomonadota; class Alphaproteobacteria; order Micropepsales; family Micropepsaceae; genus Rhizomicrobium. The sequence continues at coordinate 2,457 of JANYBR010000346.1, read as the reverse complement.
GCACGAGGTTGGCGATCTGGTCGATTGTGCCGCCGTCCGGTGCCGGCCACGACCGCCATTGATGGCCATAGACCGGACCGAGCTCGCCCTTTGCGTCCGCCCATTCGTCCCAGATCGTCACGCCGCGCTCCTGCAGCCAGCGAACGTTCGTGTCGCCGCGCAGGAACCAGAGCAGCTCGTAGACGATCGCTTTCACGAACATCTTCTTGGTGGTCAACAATGGAAATCCGTCGGCGAGATCGTAGCGCGCTTGATGGCCGAAGACCGAGAGCGTGCCGGTGCCGGTGCGGTCGCGCTTCTCCACGCCCTTCTTGAGCACAAGTTCCATCAGGTCGTGGTACTGGCGCATTGAATTTCGTTCCGATTCCGCGCGCAGTTTAGCCCGATGCGTGTACTGCTGCGCAACAACTCACTGCGTTTCGTAACGCGTTGGAAAACATATTGTTTTGGCGACCTTCAATTCTTAACCGCGAGCGCCTATATTAGACCCGTCGGCTTGTCCGACTATGGCGATAAACGACTGCGTAATAAGCGGCCCGGACCCGGGGGCAGTACCCGGCGCCTCCACCGGAGGACAGAAGACAGAATACAGGTATCGGAACAAAATTAATCCGATCCCCGTTTTCTGTGTTCCGTTTTCTGCCTTCCGGCGGGGGCGAAACAGGATCGACGGACGTGTAAAGGCTGTTCTTTCGCTCGGTATGGTTCCGCCGTTATCGGGCTACTCGTATAGGTGCCAACGATAATGAAATGGCCCTCGCTGCCTAACTTCGGTTAGCCAAGCGCGGCCCGGGGGGCGCCGGGCAACAGAAGCCCCCCACTCAATCTCCATAACCTCTCCCGCTCGCGGGAGAGGTGGCGAGTGAAGCGAGCCGGTGAGGGCACGCAGCGCATATCCCCCTCACCCGGTTGCCGCTAAGCGTCAACCGACCTCTCCCGCGAGCGGGAGAGGTAAGTTACAAATTCCAACCATCCCCCTCGCGCTCAGCGACTCAACCATCCCTGCGATTCGGCTCGCTCCCGCATGCTGGCCAATTGCAAGCATAGGTGAGAGAATCCGCGCGCCAAATGATTCTGCGGGGAGGTTCTCTTGGGCGGCATCAATTTCGGACGCGTCCTACTGGGCGGCTTTGTTGCGGGCATCATCATCAATGTTTTTGAGTTCGTGCTGAACGGCGTCGTGCTCGCCGATCAATGGCCCGGTGTCATGGCGGCGATCAACCGGCCGGCGCTCGGCATGAACGACATCGTCTATTTCAACATCATGGGCTTTGCGATCGGGATCATCGCGGTGTGGACCTATGCGGCGATCCGGCCGCGCTTCGGCGCCGGCGTGAAGACGGGCGTCTATGCCGGGTTGCTGACATGGGCAACGGCCTATGCGATCACGACTGTCACACCGGTGGTGATGGGGGTCTTCTCGCTCCACATGGCGCTCGTGCTCGTGATGGTCGGCCTCGTCGAAATCGTCGTCGCGACCGTCGCCGGCGCATGGCTCTACAAGGAAGCGGGCTGACGCTCACGCCTTGAAGCGCTGCTAGAGATTTCCGTCTTCGTCCTCGCGCGAGGCGAGGCTCGTGGTCGAGGTCTCCGCCGCGGCCGCCGCTTTCTCCGCTTCGAGCTGCAGGCGCTTCTTGCGCGGCTCCTCGACCAGCGTGACGAGGAGGATCAACGCGATGAACTCGCACACGATGGCGACCCAGAAGACGGCGTTGTAGCCGAGGCTGGCTGCGATCACACCGCCGATGAGCGGCCCGGCCGCGCTCATGATGCTTTCGGCGGTGTTCGAAAATGCGAGCCGCATCGCCATGTCGTCGCGATGGCCGAATTCGAAGACGATGTTCTGTGCGCTCATCTGGTAGCCGGAATTGCCGGCGCCAAGTCCGAAGAAGGCAATGAAAAGCCACATCGGCGACGTCACGTTCATCAAAAGCATGGTCGACGAAATCCAGAACGCCAGCGCGATGATGAAGTTGGAGCGAAAGCCGTAGCGGTCCGCGAGATAGCCCCAGCCGACGCCCATCGCCGGCGCGGCGCAGATCGAACATCGCAAGAAGATACTGCCCGTCTCGATGTTCCTCGGCACGATGATGCGGGTGCAGATCCTGGGCATTGCGCTCGCCGGATGGTTTCTCGGCGGCACGCCTTTGCTGGTGAGCGTATTGCTGTTCCTCTTCCTGCTCGGACTGTTCTCCGGGCCGCAAGGCGTGGCGTTCCAGTTCCTGCTCGCCAAGATGATCCCGATCTCGCGGCGCGGCCAGCTGCAAGGCTGGCGAAACCTGACCGGCGGCGTCGTCGCCGCGTCGCTCTCCTATTTCGCCGGAAAATATCTCATCGGCCACAATGTCTTCGGAAACGGCTATTCGACGACGTTCACTTTGGCCTTCGTCCTGACCAGCCTGGGTCTGACCGCGTTCCGCTTTCTGGTGCGCGAGCCGGAACCGCCGACGGTTCGGC
>JANYBR010000305.1 GCA_025360685.1 Pseudomonadota bacterium | reverse complement strand
CGAAATGTGGGATGCCATGCAGGAAGTTGGTCGTCCCGTCGATCGGATCGATGATGAAACGGTGTGACTTGTCGGGTCCTTCGACCGCTCCGCCTTCCTCGAGAAGAAAACAATAGCCCGGCCGCGCGCGCGTCAGCTCCTCGAGCAGCTGATTTTCTGTGCGCTTGTCGGCGGTGCTGACGAAATCGCCGGGGCCTTTCATCGAGACCTGGAGATTCTCGATCTCGCCAAAGTCGCGGATCAACCCGCGTCCCGCCTTGCGCGCGGCGGAGACCATCACATTCAGGGCGGGAGATAGATAAGGCATTCGCTTCTTTCTTTTGTACTCATCCTTCGACAAGCTCACGATGAGGAATTGAGTTGTGCCTCCACCCTGCGCCCTTCATCCTGAGCTTGTCGAAGGACGAAGGGCGAGGGCGACTGCTATTCGGCGCGCCGCAGGTAGGTACCATCCTCGGTCGAGACCACGACCTTCGAGCCGATATTGATGAAAGGCGGCACCTGGATCTGCATGCCGTTCTCGAGCTTGGCGCCCTTGTAGGACGGCGCGGCCGTACCGCCCTTCATCACCGCGTCCGCCTCGACGACTTCGAGCGTGACGTTCGGCGGCAAGCGGATGCTGATCGGCTTGCCCTCATAAAGCTGCAGCATGACCTTCATGCCGTCCGCAAGGTAGTGCGCCTGATCACCGACGAAATCCTTCTGCAGTTCAATCTGGTCGAAGGTCTCCACGTCCATGAAGGTGAGCGTCTCTTCGCCGGCGAACAGGAAGGTGAAAACCTTCTTGTCGAGATAGATTTCCTCGACCGTTTCGCTGGAGCGGAAACGTTCGTTGAGTTTGGTGCCGTTGACGATGTCCTTGAGCTCGACCTGCGCATAGGCGCCGCCCTTGCCGGGCTTGACCGCTTGCGTCTTAACCGCGACCCATAGCTGGCCCTGATGTTCGATCATCGATCCGGGGCGGATTTCGTTTCCGGCAATCTTGGGCATTGAGACAGAACGCCTCCTTCGGCGCGGGTTTCGGCTTCGAACTGACAAAGAGCGCGCGGGTGATAGCAGCAAGAACGCGAGAGTTCCACCCTCCCCTTGAGGGAGGGTCGAAGGAGCGCAGCTCCTTCGGAGAGGGGTACAGGATCGCGGCAGACCCCTCCCCGAAAAATCCTTCGCTTCGCTCGAATTTTTCGACCGTCCCTTAAGGGGAGGGTAGTCAGTGTGAACGCGTCTATTCGGGCACCTGGAACGCGAACACGCGCCCGCGCGAGACCGGATCCCAGCCCGCTGCCATGGCCTGACGGATGCCGGCTTCAATCACATGCGGCAGGATCCGTTCTTTTTCCTGCCGCGCGAAGCCAGGCTTTCGCTTGGGGAAAGGAAATTCCAGCAACAGTTCGCGGAACGCCTTGCGCCCCTCCGCCCGCACGGAAAAGCACATGCCCTTGTAACCGTCTGTCGAGGTGTATTGCGCCTCGCGCAGAAGCGTCCAGTGCAACTCGAAGCCGTCGACCACAACCGAGGCATCCACGGATCGCTTGCGCGCTTTCACAGCGGGTCTTTCAAAATATTTGTCTTTCGAAATGAATGAAACAAATGCACATGCCAGTTTATCTTAGCATGGAGCGGAGTGTCGAAAGAGCGGGCAAGACGATCCTAGTTTCTCCCAAGCCAAGGCGGCGTGCGAAACCAAGCATCCGCTTTTTCGGACGGGCCCAGATTGACGAAATTTGCACTCTCATAGCGAGAGAAGAAGTACTTCTCCTCGGCGATATTGAAGAACGATAGTTCGCCATTCGCCTGTGCTGCCCGAAAGAAACGACCGAGTGCATCAAGGGGTTCGAGGATTTCCATATCGGGCAACATCATGTCACGCGTTCCCGTTGGATCGAGCCCATAAGTCGCGCTGACGCCATCGGGCCAAGCGGTCCCGTGAGATCCGTAGTGGGCAAAATATCGCGCGGCATGAAAGCGCCGGACCACACAACTGTAGACATGCCAAGTTTCAATTTCAGTCCGCGCAAGTTCTTCGGCGCCTGGTGTTTTTTTGCTGACCGTCGCCATCTCGGCCAATGGGACGGTGGGAATGAGTCGCATTCCAGGCCGCAGATGTTCGGGCGGCGGATTCTCATCAGGCAACCCAGTTTTTTCCCTCCAGCTACGCTCGTCTTGAATTAAGTCGCGCCAATAGACAAAAAAGCCTGACAAATCAGACGCTGAAGCCGCGATAGTGCAATCCGGCATGACCTCGGGGGCGAGCGCAAGCAACCGGACGATCCGCGAATTGTTGATCTTGAGCTGCCACGCCATCAACTGTTCGTCTGCTGGCGTTTGGGCGAAAGAAAGGTTGGACCACATGCAGGCCAAAACCAGCGCCATGCCCGATCCCGTACGCAACGGCGACGACATGTTCGCTCTCCTGTTTGCGAGAAACGCCGCTGCACGACCATGACAATGACGCCGGCTGTCGCTCAAAACAACCCGTTGAAAGCCTTTACGGCATCCGCAGGTCCGGCCGGAAAATCCCATACGCCGGACGACACGGCGAGGAAGTCCGCGCCGGCTTCGATGAGCGGCTTGGCGTTCTCGACCGTGATGCCGCCGATGGCGACGCAGGGCACGACCATCATCTCGGCCCACCACTGCAGAGTCTCGATCTCGGCCATCTCCTTCGGTTCTTTGGTCGTGGTCGGAAAGAACGCGCCGAACGCGACATAGTCGGCGCCGGCCTCCGCTGCCTCGATCGCGAGGTGGCGCGAGTTGTGGCAGGTCACGCCGACGATGCAGTCGCGGCCGACGATGGCGCGCGCTTCGGCATAGTCCACATCATCCTGTCCGATATGCACGCCGTCGCAACGCAGTTCGTGGGCCAGATCGGGACGGTCGTTGAGGATGAACGCGACATCGCGCGCCTGGGCGATCGGCATCAGGATTTCCACGGCCCGTCGGACCTCGTCGTCGCTCGAATCCTTCAGGCGCAATTGAAGCGACGCGACATCGCCGGCGCCGAGCGTGCGCCTCAGCGTCTCCGAAAAGCTCCTGGGATCGAGCTTCGGCGGCGAAATGAGATAGAGACGGCAACGCTCCGTCACGCGATCTCACCCTTCGACAAGCTCAGGGTGAGGAGGAAGGTGCAATCCTCATGCCGAGCCTGTCGCAACATCAGGCCGCCTTCTTTTCTTCCGTCGGCGTCCACTGGCCGGTTGCGGCCAGCGAGTTCATGCGCGCGCGATGGGCGAAGGCGCGTTGCGCGGCGGAGACGTTCTCCGCCTTGCCGCTCCAAGCCTTCTGCGGTGCGGCCTGCAGCGCGCGGCCGTAGGAGAAAGTCAGAGTCCAGGGCAACGGGCTGCGCGCGTTCATGGCCGAGAGATGCGCGGTGGCCATTTCGTCGGACTGCCCGCCGGAGAGGAACGCGATGCCCGGCACGGCAGACGGCACGCAGCGTCTGAGGATCATCACCGTCTTGTCGGCGACCTCTTCCACGCTCGCCTGCTTGGTGCATTTCAGACCCGAGATCACCATGTTCGGCTTCAGCACGATGCCTTCGAGCTTGACCTGCGCATAGTAGAGCTCCTGGAAGACTTCTTTTAGTACCCATTCGGTAACTGCGCCGCAGCTGTCGATGTCGTTGTCGTAGTCCATCAGCACTTCGGGCTCGACGATCGGCACGATACCGTTCTCCTGGGCTAGCGCGGCGTAGCGCGCGAGCGCGTGTGCATTGGCATTGATCGAGTTCCAGGATGGCTTTGTCGGGTCGTAGGTGGCGCGCCACTTGGCAAAACGTGCGCCGAGCTTGTGGTATTCGACAAAGCGTTCGCGCAGACCATCCAAACCTTCGGTCACCGTCTGGCCGGGATCGAGCGCCATCGGCTTGGCGCCGGCGTCGACTTTGATGCCGGGAACCGCGCCAGCGGCTTCGATCAGCTTGACGAGCGGCGTTCCGTCCTTGGCCTTCTGGCGTACGGTTTCGTCGTACAAAATCACGCCGGAGACGAACTTCATTCCTTCGCTGGCACGGAACAGCAGCTCGCGATAGTCGCGGCGGTTGGCTTCGGTGTTCTCGACGCCGATCTTGTCGAAGCGCTTCTGGATCGTGCCGGTGCTTTCGTCGGCGGCGAGAATGCCCCGGCCCTTGGCGACCATCTTGTTGGCGATTGCGTTCAGCTCGGTGAGATTCATGTTCACATCCCCTTGGCTGCGAGGGCCGCAACGCCCGGCAGCTCCTGTCCTTCAAGCCACTCCAGGAACGCGCCGCCCGCCGTCGAGACGTAGGAAAACGCGTCCGCGACGCCGGCTTGGTTCAGCGCCGCCACCGTGTCGCCACCGCCGGCAACCGACAAAAGCTGTCCTGCTTTCGTCGCCGCGGCGACGAGTTTGGCGGCAGCCACCGTGCCGGCATCGAAGGGCGGCGTCTCGAACGCGCCGAACGGGCCGTTCCACACCAACGTGCGGGTATTGTGCAGGCGTTTGGCGAACGCCTCAATGGTCGCCGGCCCGACGTCGAGGATCATTTCGTCGCTGGCGACCGAGCCAATGCCGACGGTGCGGTGCGGCGCATTGGCCTTGAATTCCTTGGCCACAACGACATCGCTGGGCAGGAACACGGCGCAACCGCTTTCGGTCGACAGGTGAATCACCCGGCGCGCGGTTTGCAGATGGTCGGGTTCATAGAGCGACTTGCCGACTTCGATACCTTCGGCGGCGAGGAACGTGTTCGCCATGGCACCGCCGATCACCAGGGTCTCGACGCGCTGCACGAGATTCTCGAGCAGCGCGATCTTGGTCGAAACCTTGGCGCCGCCGATCACAGCCGTCACCGGCCGTTCAGGATCGCCGAGCGCCTTGTCGAGGTGTGTGAGTTCCTGTTCCATCGAGCGTCCGGCGGCCGACGGCATCAAATGCGCAAGGCCTTCGGTCGTCGCATGCGCACGATGCGCGGCAGAAAAGGCATCGTTGACGAAGATGTCACCCAGCGCGGCCACCTGCCGGGCGAATTCCGGATCGTTCTTTTCCTCGCCGGCGTGAAAGCGGGTGTTTTCCAAGAGCAGGACGTCGCCATCTTTCAACTTTGCCACCGCCGCCTTGGCGACTTCGCCGATGCAGTCAGCCGCGAAGGCAACCGGTCGGCCGAGCACCTTCGCCAGAGCCGCCGTCACCGGCCGCAACGACATGGACGGCACCACCTTGCCCTTCGGCCGGTCGAAGTGGGAGAGCACAATCACCTTGGCGCCCTTGTCGGCCAGTTCGCGGATGGTCGGCGCCTGCCGTTCGATGCGCACCGTATCGGTGACGACTGCGTCTTTCATCGGCACGTTCAGATCGGCACGCACCAGCACACGCTTGCCGCGGACGGAAAGGTCATCGAGGGTACGGAATGCTGGCAAAGAAATCTCCCAACTGCTCCTCGCCCCGGCGTAGCGGGGGAGAGGCTGGGTGAGGGGGTGTCGATGCGGAACTTCGAATTCCAAAATCAGGCGTGTTGTGGCTAGGCCGCATTCAATCTCGAAATTCGGGTGTTCTACATAGACACCCCCTCACCCCAACCCTCTCCCCCGCTGAAGCGGGGTAGAGGGAGTCTCGTTTCTATATCAACTTCCCCATCGCCACCGCCGTATCGGCCATGCGGTTGGAGAAACCCCACTCGTTGTCGTACCAGCTCATGACGCTGACGAAATTGCCGTCCATCACCTTGGTCTGGTCGAGCGCGAAGGACGACGAGGCCGGATTATGGTTGAAGTCCACCGACACGAGCGGCGCCTCGACGATTTCGAGAATGCCCTTGAGCGGACCTGCGGCTGCCGCCTTCATCGCGTTGTTCACTTCGGTCACCGTCGTTGCGCGAGCCGAGACGAACTTCAGGTCAACGAGCGACACGTTCGCTGTCGGCACGCGTACCGACACGCCATCGAGCTTGCCCTTCAGTTCGGGCAGCACCAGACCGACAGCCTTTGCTGCGCCGGTCGACGTCGGAATCATGGAAAGGGCCGCCGCGCGGGCGCGATAAAGATCGCGGTGCAGGGTGTCCTGGGTCGGTTGATCGCTGGTGTAGGAATGGATCGTCGTCATCATGCCCTTCTCGATGCCGATCGCATCGTTGAGCACCTTGGCCATCGGCACCAGACAGTTGGTCGTGCACGATGCATTCGAGACGATCAGATGATCCTTCGTCAGCTTGTGGTGATTGACGCCAAAGACGACGGTCATGTCGACGCCGTCGGCCGGCGCGGAGATCAGCACGCGCTTGGCGCCGGCCTTCAGATGTGCGGACGCCTTTTCCTTTGAAGTGAAAAGACCCGTACACTCCAGTGCGATGTCGACGTTGAGGTCCTTGTGCGGCAGCTCGCCGGGTTCGCGGATCGCCGTGGCTTTGATCTTGTGGCCCGCCGCGACGATGTAATCGCCGTCGACCGTCACGTTGGCCGGAAAGCGGCCATGCACGGAATCGTAGCGCAGCAGATGGGCGTTGGTTTCCACCGGACCCAGATCGTTCAGCGCCACCACTTCGATGTCGCGCCGACCGCTCTCCACGATGGCGCGCAGCACAAGACGTCCGATGCGGCCAAAGCCGTTGATCGCAACGCGAATTGCCATTCTTCATCTCCCTAATGTCTAACCCGTCATGGCCGGACTTGATCCGGCCACCCATCCGCCGCGTGTCCACGCGGCGAGTGGAGTCTCTCGTCACCTGGATGGCCCGCTCATGCGGGCCACGACAGTCAGGCTTTCAACGCCTGCCGCGCAGCGTCCGCTGCCGCTTCCGGCGTGATCGCGAAATGCTTGTACACATTTTTATACGGTCCGCTGGCGCCGAAGCCATGCATTCCGACAAACCGGCCATGCGATCCGACATAGCGGTCCCAGCCTTCGCGCACCGCTGCCTCGACCGCAATCTTAACCGTTCCCTTGCCGAGAACAGCCTCACGATATGTTTCGCTCTGTTGTTCGAACAGGCCCCAGCATGGCATGGATACGACGCGGCTCGCGATGCCGTCCGCCTTCAGCAGTTCGCGCGCCTTCATGGCGAGATCGACTTCCGATCCGGTCGCCAGGAACGTCACTTTGGCATTCTCGCTGCCCGCGATCTCGTAAGCGCCTTTGGCAACGCTGTTCTCGCCGGCAAATTCCATGCGCAGGGTCGGTACGTCCTGGCGCGAGAACACCAGCAGGCTCGGTCCTTCGGTGCGGTTCAGCGCGATCTCCCAGGCTTCAGCGGTCTCCACCGCGTCGGCAGGGCGGATCACGGTCAGGTTCGGAATCGCACGCAGCGCCGCCAGATGCTCGACCGGCTGGTGGGTCGGGCCGTCTTCGCCGACCCCGATGGAATCGTGCGTCATCACGAAGATCACGCGGATGCCCATGAGCGCTGCAAGCCGGATCGACGGGCGCATGTAGTCGGAAAACACCAGGAAAGTGCCACCGTAGGGAATGATGCCGCCATGCAGGGCCATGCCGTTCATCGCCGCAGCCATGCCGTGCTCGCGGATGCCGTAGCGCACATAGCGACCTTTGAAATCGCCGGGTTTGATGTCGTCGATGTTCTTGGTCTTGGTGTTGTTCGAAGGCGTCAGGTCCGCCGAGCCGCCAACCGTTGTTTTCAAAATGCCATTGACCACCTCGAGCACGCGCTCCGAAGTTCGGCGCGTGCCGGCGTTCGGCTTCTCGGCAGTGAGTTTCTGTTTTAGTTCGCCAATGGCCGATGTCAGCGCGGCCGGTATCTCGCCGGAAATCGTCGCGTCGAATTCCCTGGCGGAAGATGAAGCGTTCTTGTGCGCGGTCCAGGCATCAAATGCAGTCCGGCCGCGCTTGCCCAGCGTGCGCCATGCCTCGAGCACGCCATCATGCAACGTGAAGGCCGCCCCAGGAAGATCAAGGGCCTTCTTGGCGCCGGCGATCTCTTCGGCGCCGGGCGCATCGCTATGCGCCTTCTGGGTTCCGGCGCGGGTTGGAAGTCCAAAGCCAATCACCGTCTTGCAGGCGATGAGGACCGGACGCTCCGACTTCTGTGCTGCAGTCAAAGCGCGATGCACCTCACGCGCATTGTGACCATCGCATTCGTCGGTGACCCAGCCGGCCGCCTCGAAACGTTTGCGCACGTCGCTGGAGTCCGACAGCGAGATCGCGCCGTCGATGGAAATCTTGTTGTCGTCCCACAGCACGATGAGGTTCGAAAGCTTCAGGTGGCCTGCGAGCGAGATCGCCTCGTGGCTGACGCCTTCCATCAGGTCGCCGTCTGATGCGATGACATAGGTCTTGTGGTTGACGAGTTCGTCGCCGAAGCGCGCACTCAAGATGCGCTCGGCCAATGCCATGCCCACCGCGTTGGCGATGCCCTGGCCGAGCGGGCCGGTGGTGGTTTCCACTCCGGGCAGGTGGCCGAATTCTGGATGTCCGGCGCAGGGACTTCCGACCTGGCGGAAGTTCTTGATGTCGTCGAGGGTCGGGCGCGAATAGCCGGTTAGATACAGAAGAGAATAAAGCAGCATCGAGCCGTGTCCGCCCGAGAGCACGAATCGGTCGCGATCCGGCCAGTGCGGATGGGCCGGGTCATATTTCAGGAATTGCGAAAACAGCACAGTGGCCGCATCGGCCATGCCCAGCGGCAAGCCGGGGTGGCCGGATTTCGCCTGCTCGACCGCATCCATGCTGAGCGCCCGGATGGCATTGGCCAGACGCCGGGTCTGGGCCTGCTCCGGCGGAGCGGTCGTCGAATTCATGTGCGTATCTCCACGCGGGAGACTGGCCTTAGCGAGGGGGTGCTCGCCCCGTCAAGGGCGCTTGATGACGCCCTTGCAAACCATCACCAGAATGAACGTTTTGGATAAAATTTGAGGCGCACAAGCTGAGGCCGATTATGCGTTGACCCCATTTCCCGCCGGGGCCTAAGGTCGCGCGGAACAGCAGGAACAGGGCACGCATGAGCAGGCTCGATATCGCGGCACAACGCTTCAGTGAGGCGCTCGATTCGCTGGAGGAGGCCATCGATCCGCTGGCCAACCTCAAGGACGAGGCGTCGGTCGCCAGGGCGCAGATCGCGGCCCTGACCGAAGAGCGCGAACAATTGCTCGCGCGTATCGGCGAACTCGAGGATGAAAACCGCTCGCTCGCCGGAATCACCGAGGAAGTCGACGGACGCCTCGACAGCGCCATCGGCGAAATCCGCGCCGCCCTCGGCCGATAGGAGAAAATCATGCCGCTGGTAAATGTCATGGTGAACAGCCGGGCCTACACCATCGCCTGCGACGATGGCGAGGAAGATCATCTGCGCGCGCTCGCCGAACGTGTCGACACAAAGGTCAAGGAACTGCTCGGCTCGGTCGGCCAGGTCGGCGACCAGCGCCTGCTGCTGATGGCGGCGCTGCTCATCGCGGACGAACATCACGAGGCGGCGAACCAGCTTCATCTGCGCACACAGGAGCTGGGTGAACTGGTTGGAAACCATGAATCGGTCACGGCTTTGCTGGCGAAATCGGAAGGCATTGCCGCCGATGCGCTCGAAGCGGCGACCCAGCGGCTCACACACATTGCCGGACGGCTCGCACAGGCCTAGGTTAGGGACGGACGGATACTGCTCCGCGCGTCAGGTTAGCGATGCCCAGGGGCCTTATGGGACTCACCGGGAGCTGTCCCTGGCCAGGATCGTGGTCTTGGTCATATGGCGCCCACCTGCACATGCAGGCCCGTGAGGATCCGAATACCAACGGCGATAGCGGTTCCGTCCACTTACTAATTAAGGTGTCATAGCCCGCCGGAGTGCGGGCCACCCAGGTGACACAGACTGGCATTGTGTAGATTCCGTCTCAGACTGATCGTCGACATTTGTCCACCCACGAACTGGGTGGCCCGCACTCCGGCGGGCCATGACAATTTGAGCTGGATGAGGCGCTGCCGAGCGAAATTTCGAGAGTCGGATGAACGAAAAACGACAGCTCCGCACTGAAGCCCGTACGCACCGCGCCACGCTCACGCGGACGGGCTTCGCGCAGGCGATAGCCGCGTTCGCAAGTCAACTCGCGGTGGCCAAAGATGCGATAGTCGCCGGCTATCATCCGATCCGTGACGAGGCCGATCCGCGCGCGCTGATGTCGGTGCTGTCGGAACAGGGTCATTCGCTCGCTTTGCCGGTTGTCGCCGTGGCGCGCTCCGCTCTGATTTTTCGCAGCTGGAAGACAGGCGATCCGCTGGTGCCCAACGCATGGGGCATCGCCGAGCCGCTCGCGGCGGCGCCCGAGATCGTGCCTGCTATCGTACTCGTGCCGCTGCTGGCGTTCGACGGGAAAGGCCATCGCCTCGGCTATGGCGGCGGCTATTACGACCGCACCATCGACGCGCTGCCTGGCGTGCGCAGCATCGGCATCGCTTATGCCGGCCAGGAAGTCGTCGAAGTCCCGCGCGAGCCGCACGATCACGCGCTCGACATGATCGTCACCGAGAGCGGCGTTCGGCGTTTCCCACGCTGACATGCTATAGGTCCGGCATGCGCATACTTTTCATCGGCGATGTGATCGGCAAGCCGGGCCGCGACGTAGTGGCGGCCGAACTTGCGGGCCTGCGTGACAGGCTTGCACTCGATATCGTCATCGCCAATGGCGAGAACGCGGCACACGGTTTCGGCCTGACCCAGGCGATCGCACGCGAATATTTCGCGATGGGGATCGACGTCATCACGACCGGCAATCACTGGGCCGACCAGAAGGAAATCCTCTCATTCATCGATGAGGACGACCGCATCCTGCGCCCGCACAACTATCCCAAGGGCACGCCGGGCCGCGGCGCCAATCTTTACCAGACGCGCAAGGGTGAGCGGATACTCGTCGTCAACGTCATGGGCCGCGTGTTCATGGATGCGCTCGATGATCCCTTTGCCGGCGTGGAAGCGGAGCTCGCCGCCTGTCCGCTTGGCGACACGGCGGACGCGATCGTGATCGACATGCATGCCGAGGCAACATCCGAGAAAATGGGAATGGGCCATTTCTGCGACGGCCGCGCGAGCCTGGTGGTCGGCACGCATAGCCATGTGCCGACGGCCGATGCGCAGATACTTCCCGGCGGCACCGCGTACCAGACCGACGCCGGCGCCTGCGCCGATTACGACAGCGTCATCGGCATGGACAAGTTCCAGCCGCTGCAGCGCTTCGTCACCAAGATGTCGAGCGGCCGCTTCACGCCGGCGACCGGTCCGGCAACACTGTGCGCCGTGTTCGTCGAAACAGGCGCGCGCGGCCTCGCCACGCGCATCGAACCGGTGCGCCTTGGCGGGCGCCTGAAGCAGACGGTGCCGGTGTTGTAGACAACCCTCCCCTTGAGGGAGGGTCGAAAAATTCGCGCGCGTGCGCGAGAGTTTTTCGGGGAGGGGTTGTGCGCGAGTGACCCCTCCTCGAAATCTTCTCTTCGCCAACGCTCAGATAAGATTTCGGCCCTCCCTCAAGGGGAGGGCGGATCAGTGTCGGAGACGACTCTATGAACCCTCCCTTCACCCTGCGCCAGATCGATCATGTGGTGCTGCGCATCCGCGAACTCACCGCCAGCCTGCACTTCTATTGCGACGTGCTCGGCTGCACGGTGGACAAGCGGCAGGAAGTAATCGGCCTCATCCAGGTGCGCGCCGGTTCCTCGCTGATCGATCTGGTGCCGCTCGATGGCATGCTCGGCAAGCGCGGCGGCGCGGCGCCGGGTGCGGAGGGACGCAATCTGGATCACTTCGCCCTCCAGATCGTGCCGTTCGAAGAAGAGAAAATCCGCGCGCACCTCGCCGGGCATGGAATAGCGATCGTCGAATCCGGCCAGCGCTATGGCGCGCAAGGCACCGGCCCGTCCGTCTACATCCTCGACCCGGACGGCAACACGGTGGAGCTCAAGGGGCCGGTGGCCACATAGTCGACAATCGGGAGAGTTGTGGGTGCTGGGCCCAAGCGAAAACGAAGTAAACCGTCCGACCCGATTGAAGAGGTATCGAGTCTGTTTAAACTTGGCACCGGCGCATCTGCGACGTCCAACAAAGATATTGGCGCCAACAGGTGATGCGAAATGCCCGAGGGTGATGCAGCGCGAAGGAAGCTGAATTGGGACTGGCTGCTTTGGTGGCGGATCGACCAAGCCGAGTTGGACAAGCAAGTCACTGAATATGACAATCTAAGCTTTCTTCAATCGATGCGTGGCATATCGGTAGTGTGTTTAGCAGTCAGCCTTTCAATAACGGCGACCTTGGCGGGCTTTGGCGCACTGGGTTTGGATGCTTCTGCTTACATCGACTCCGCCATAATGGCCGTGCTCGCGCTTTTCATCTACTTCGGCCATCGTTGGGCAAACATTTCGGCCATGGTTCTTTGGACCGCCGAAAAAGTACTGACACTTGTGGATGGATTGGGGCCCACTCACGTGGGCAGCGGTCTATTTTTTGGCCAGTTCCTCTGGTGGGCTGCATATATGCACGCTTTCTATTTTTCGTTCCGGATCGAACAGAAGCGTCGGACCATAGCTCGTGCCGCGCCGGCGCAGCCTTAGGCTGCGCAAATAATCGGCGAAGAGATTGGCTTCGACTGTTGTGTCTCTGCTCACTTCCGGCCCGCGGGAATCGTTGGCGTCACCCAAGAGCGCTTCAACCGATGCTTGAATCGTCTTTGCGGACGCATTGTCGCTCTCGCAGTTATTTACGCCGTTCGGATTTGATTTTCCGGAAACGTTTCCTATATGAGCTGGGCTTGGCATGGAATGAATTGAGTGCTGTTGCACGGGACTGTTCAGTGCCTCGCGATAGAAAGTACAGCGTGCAGCAATCGCTCCGCGCGAGACCCCAAATTCCGAGGTTCGAATGTACGGCGATTCAATGTTTTCAATGGGTTAGGAAGGGGGTATCTGGCCCCGGACAACTGCACTTGAACCCTCCCTCCCCACCCGGCTATCTCACCCGCCGCATCAAGAGTTCGCAGCACGCATGGCCGGTCATAGTCAGTTCAAGAACATCATGTTTCGCAAGGGCAAGCAGGATAAGGAGCGCTCCAAGCTCTTCTCCAAGCTCGGCCGCGAAATCACCGTCGCTTCCAAGTCGGGCCTGCCGGACCCGGCGCACAATCCGCGGCTGCGCACCGCGATCATCGCCGCCAAGGCGGTGTCCATGTCCAAGGACACGATCGACCGCGCCATCAAGAAGGGCCAGGGCGGCGATGCCGAAAATTACGACGAGGTGCGCTACGAGGGCCGCGGCCCCGGCGGCGTGGCGCTGATCGTCGAGGCGTTGACCGACAATCGCAACCGCACCAGCGCCGATGTGCGCTCGACCTTCGCCAAATATGGCGGCGAGATGGGCGCGACGAACTCGGTGGCGTTCATGTTCGATCATGTCGGCCAGATCATCTACGCGAAGGACAAGGGCAGCGACGATGCGATGCTCGAGCTGGCGATCGATGTCGGCGCCGACGAGTGCGTCTCGACGGACGAGGGCCATGAATTCCTCACCAGCCTGGACAGCTTCATCGCGGTGCGCGATGCACTGGAGGCCAAGCTCGGCGCGCCGTCATCGGCGAGCTTCACCTGGCGGGCGCAGAACATGGTGGGAGTGAAGGACGACGTCGCCGAAAACCTGATCAAGCTGATCGAGACGCTCGACGACCATGACGATGTGCAAAATGTCTACGGCAATTACGAGCTGTCGGAAGCGGCGATGACAAAGCTTTCGACGTAGCCGGCGGCCCTCGTGCTTCGACAAGCTCAGCATGAGGGCCTTGGTTTCATCCTCATCCTGAGCCTGTCGAAGGATCGATGGCGGTCTCGGACCGCTATGAAATCGCCGAACATAAGGGGTACAAAAGGCCGATGAGCGCGCCGATTCGAATTCTTGGCCTCGACCCCGGCCTCGCCCGGATGGGCTGGGGCGTGATCGCGGTGTCCGGCTCGAGGCTGAACCATGTCGCGCATGGCGTGATCGCAACGCGCGCCGCCGACAGCCTCGGCCTTCGCCTGCTGGCGCTGCACCAGGCGCTGGAAAAAGTGATCGCCGAGCAGCGGCCTTCAGCCATCGCGGTCGAACAGGCGTTCGTCGCCAAGGACCCGTCCGCGGCGCTCAAGATCGGCCACGCCCGCGCCGTGGCGCTGCTTGCCGCCGCCCAGGCGGGACTCGAGATCGCCGAATACGCGCCGAACCACATCAAGAAATCGGTTGTCGGCGTCGGTCACGCGCAAAAGGAACAGGTACAGGCCATGGTCCGCCGCCTGCTGCCTACCTGCGGCGTCGACCAGGCCGATGCCGCCGACGCGCTCGCCTGTGCCATCGCGCACGCGCATCTGGCCGGCACGCGGTCAAGAATTCTGGCGGCACTCGCATGATCGGTAAATTGACCGGCGTGGTGGATTCGATCGCCGAGGATCACGCGATCCTCGAAGTCGGCGGCGTCGGCTATCTGGTGCAATGCCCGAGCTCGACCTTGTCGAAGCTCGCGGTGGGCGCGCATCTGTCCCTGATGATCGAGACCAAGGTCTCCGACGATGCGATCCGCCTCTATGGTTTTCATTCCGCCGAAGAGCGCGAATGGTTCCGCCTGTTGCAGACGGTGCAGAATGTCGGCAGCCGCGTGGCGCTCAACGTGCTCTCCGCTCTGTCGCCGCGCGAACTCGAGCGGGCGCTGGCGCTGTCGGACAAGGCCGCGATCGGCCGGGCGCAAGGTGTGGGTCCGAAGCTGGCACTGCGCATCACCACCGAGCTCAAGGACAAGGCGCCCTCGATGATGCTGCGCGGTCATGGCGAAGGCGGGCAGGTCGTGGCGCTCGCCCCGCGTGGTCCCGAAGCCGACGCCGTCGCCGCACTGGTCAAGCTCGGCTATTCGCCGGGCCAGGCTTCGGAATCCGTGGCGCGCGCCGCCAACGATCTCGGCCAGGCGGCGCCCGCCGACATACTGATCCGCGAAAGCCTGCGGGCGATGGGGCGGTAGATGGCCAAGCAAGCCGCTGACCGCCTCGTGACGCCGGAACGTTCGCAGGAAGACTCGCTCGAAGCGAGCCTGCGGCCCAAGCGGCTCTCCGAATTTGTCGGTCAGCAACAGGCGCGCGAAAATCTTTCGGTGTTCATCCAGGCCGCGAAAGCGCGGGCGGAAGCGCTCGATCACGTGCTGTTCTCCGGCCCGCCGGGGCTGGGGAAAACCACGTTGGCGCAGATCGTGGCGCGCGAACTGGGCGTAAATTTCCGCTCGACCTCGGGACCGGTTCTGGCGAAGGCCGGCGATCTCGCGGCCATCCTGACCAATCTGGAACCGCGCGACGTTCTCTTCATCGACGAGATCCATCGCCTCAATCCGGCGGTGGAGGAAATTCTCTATCCCGCGATGGAGGATTACGAGCTCGATTTGGTGATCGGCGAGGGCCCCTCGGCGCGCTCGGTCAAGATCACGCTCAATCCGTTCACCTTGATCGGCGCCACCACGCGCTCTGGACTCATCACGACGCCGCTGCGCGATCGCTTCGGCATTCCGGTGCGACTCAATTTCTATTCGGCCGACGAGCTTCTCTCGATCGTCGAGCGCGGCGCCCGCGTGCTGGGCTTCGCTCTCACTGCGGGCGGCGCGCGTGAGATTGCCGGCCGGGCGCGTGGCACGCCGCGTATTGCCGGGCGGCTTCTCAAGCGCGTGCGCGACTTCGCCTCGGTTGCCGGCCAGAAGACCATCGATGAGAAAATCGCCGACGCTGCGTTGACGCGACTGGAAGTCGACGCGCGCGGACTCGATGCGCTCGACAAGCTCTATCTGAAGCTCATCGCAGAGGCGTTCAGCGGCGGACCGGTCGGCATCGAGACCATCGCCGCGGCATTGGGAGAGTCGCGCGACGCCATCGAGGAAGTGGTCGAGCCGTTCCTGATGCAGCAGGGATTTGTCCAGCGTACCCCGCGCGGGCGGATGCTCACTGGCACGGCCTATGGGCATCTCGGTCTTGCGGCGCCACCGCGCGATCCAACGCAGATGGAATTGCTCAACCGGGACGAATCGCCCGAATGAACGCGCTTGCCATCCTTCGACAAGCTCAGGATGAGGGGTTAAAACTCAACCTCATGCTGAGCGCTTCATCCCGAGCTTGTCGAGGGACGAAGCATGAGAGCGCAGATGACTGAACCTGACGGACTTGGCCGCTTCGAGGGCAAGGTTCATATCCTGCCGATCCGCATCTACTACGAAGACACCGATCTTTCGGGCGTGGTCTATCACGCCAACTATCTGCGCTACATGGAACGGGGACGAACCGAGTTCTTCCGTCTCGCCGGCATCACCAAGATGGCGATGCTCGAAGATGCGGAGCCGACGGCATGGACCCTGCGCAGCGCCTCGCTCGATTTCTTCAAGCCCGCCCGCCTGGAAGATCCGCTCGAGGTGCACACTTCGTGTCCGCTGCTCAGCGGCGCGCGCATGCATGCCGACCAGAAGATTTACAGCCGCGGCACACTACTGGCGCATGGCAAGGTCGAAGCCTGCATCATGACCCTCGGCGGCAAGCCGCGGCGAATTCCACTGGCAGTGCGCGAAAAATTACTGCCTTATCTATTGGAAACAACCGCTTAACCTTTGGCGCCCAAATTCGGCCACCTTTGAATGACTTTTGGCCGTTTCGCGGCATGATGCAGTCGAGGGGACGCGACGGCGCTGGCTTTCGTTCCTCGTTGAAAGAGGTCCGTTGATGAAATTGCTCCGTCTGCTCGCCGTGGCCGCCGCTGCCATGGCATTTTCGTTGGCGACTCCGGCGCTGGCGCAGCGCACACCCGCGGCCGCAC
>JANYBR010000235.1 GCA_025360685.1 Pseudomonadota bacterium | reverse complement strand
CTTAGCGGCGCACAAGATCGGCGGGGTCAACGCCAAGCACTTCTGCAATTCGTGCAAGTACGTTTAAGCTGGGATTGCGCTTCCCACGTTCGATGCCTCCAACGTAGGTGAGATCAAGCTCCGCTTCGAGAGCAACAGCTTCCTGCGTAAGCCCGCGTGCCTTTCTCAGCCGACGAACGTTTCTGCCCGCAATGCTCGGCCAATCCCGCATACCGGGATCGAGCCATTGATGGGCTTATAGTCTCTAGGGACTATACCGCCGACGTCTCACTGAACGGTGATGACTGCTGTCTCGCGCCTGAAATATTCATACACTCCGAATTTTGGATGTCATCTGGGCCATTCGTTTGTGCAGCGGAGGAGATTCGAGTTTCAATTTCTGAATTTCTCACCTTGTAGCCCAGAACGTAGCCCAGACAACTTTGCGAACTTTGGAATTACAATAATATGTCAACCAACTATTTGAATATATTGGTAGCAGCGGAGGGATTTGAACCCCCGACCAAGGGATTATGATTCCCCTGCTCTACCACTGAGCTACGCTGCCAAGTCCGTCGAGGCGGGGGATGTAAGGGGTGGGTCTGAGCCCTGTCAAGACAAGGGCTGCTGCCATTTTCGGGCAGCGCGGCTGTGGCATAATGAGGCCATGACGCGCCGACCCCGCCTGAGAAAGCCACCCAAATACGCCTTCATGAAGCGGCTCGCGCTGGCGTTGCCGGGAACGGTGGAAGAAGCCCACCGGCACGGGCCGTGGTTCAACGCCGGCAAGAAGACCTTCGCGCTGTTCTGGGGCAAGTCGGAACGCTGGATCCTGCGGCTGCCCGAGCATCAGGTGATGATGCTGATCGAGGCGCGGCCGGAAATCTTCTCACCGATGAAGAGCGGCTCGATGCTCTGGATCTATGTCGACGTCGAGAAGCTCGGCGCCGAAGAACTGCGCGCCTATATGACCGCCGCATGGCGTCATACCGCACCGAAGAAGATGGTGAGACAACATTTTGAAATGGAGGAACGGACATGATCATTGGCGCACACGTTATCATCCAATCGAAGAATGCCGAAGCGGATCGGGCGTTTCTCAACCGATTGACCTTGCCTTCGGTGCCGATGGGCGGTGGGTTCACCATCTATGGACTGCCGCCGTCGGAGGTCGCGATTCATGCGTCGGAGAAGAACGATGTGCACGAATTCTATCTGATGTGCGACGACGTCAACGCCACTCTCCGCGAGATGGAACGGGCCGGCATCGCTGCTTCGCCCGTCGTGAACGCGGGTTGGGGCTTAATGACGACCTTGACGCTGCCGGGCGGAGGCAAACTCGGAATCTACGAGCCGAAACATCCGCGTCCGAAACAGCATAAGCCGGGCAAAGTGAAGAAGAAGGCCGCGGCAAAGAAGAAGATCGCAAAGAAGAAGACGGCGAAGAAGGCGGACAAAGCGCACGCCCGACGGCGTTAGAGAGGACCTCGCCCGTCGTCCCTCGACAGGCTCGGGATGAGGAACTGGAAGTTGTCCTCATCCTGAGCCTGTCGAAGGATGGATGGCAATCTGGATTCGAGCGGCGCGTTATGGCTTCGCCGACCAGGGTTCCAGCGTGCCGACGATTGAGAGCGCGCGCTCGGAGTCGATGGCGGCCAGCACGCCGTCGCAGATTTCAGTGTTGTTCAGCCAACGCGATTTGCCCCCTTCCAACACAAAGCCGAGCACCACGGCCTGGTAGTCGATGGGCAGCCCCTCTACGGCCTTTGCCATCTCGGCCAGGCGTTCGGGATGGCCCGGATCGCCATGCGCACTGCCCAGCACCTGCACGAAACGGCCCTCGGCCAGCACGCTTTCGGCCAACGCGCGGCGGGCATGCGGTGCGCGGCCATGGATCCAGGCGACGATGAGATCGGGCGTCTCGATCTGGCTGAGCGCTTCGGAGAGCGCCACGCCGTCATTATAATCGCAGGCAATGGACTCGATCGTGTCGGAGACGGCGCGAATCCGCTTTTCATTGCGCGCCAGAACCGAAACGCGGACCGCATGATTGCAAAGCGTGCGGGCGAATCCTGCGAGCATGCCCGATCCACCGACGATCAGAACGCGCTCGAAACGTTTCATGCGGCGGCTACCTGCTGCGCTTCGGCGCGTGCAATCCAGCCGCCACCGAGCACATGGGTGCCGTCGCGCTGGTAGAATACGCAGGCCTGGCCTGGCGCGACGCTCTCTTCGGGCGATTGCAACTCGACCATTGCCGCGCCGCCGGCAAGCGGCGTGACCCGCGCCGCTACCGGCGGTCGCATCGAGCGCACCTTGACCGAACAGTCGAATGGCGCGGTCGCCTCGATCAGCCAGTTCACTTCACGCAGCATCACGCTGCGGGTGCGCAGCGCCTCGCGCGGTCCGACGACGACGCGCGCCTTCGCGGCATCCAGCGCGACGACGAACACCGGTTCCTGGTTGCCGGACAGACCAAGACCCTTGCGCTGTCCCACCGTGAAATGAATGACGCCGTCATGCCGCCCGACGGCGTTGCCGTGCAGATCGACGATCTCGCCCGGCCGCGCCGCATCCGGCTTCAGCTTCTCGACGATGTTCGAATATTTTCCGTCCGGCACGAAGCAGATGTCCTGGCTGTCCGGCTTGGCGGCGACGGCCAGGCCAAGCTCGCTTGCCAGCGCCCGCACCTCGCGCTTCTCCATCCCCCCGAGCGGAAAGCGAAGATAGGAGAGCTGCGCGCGCGTCGTCGCGAACAGGAAGTAGCTCTGGTCGCGGCTGTCATCGACCGCGCGGTGCAGTTCCGGTCCATTGGCGCCGTCGATGCGCTGGACATAATGTCCGGTGGCAAGTGCACCGGCACCGAGTTGGCGCGCCGTGTCCATCAGGTCGGCGAACTTGACTCGCTCGTTGCAGCGTACGCACGGGATCGGCGTCTCGCCGCGGGCATAAGCGCTCGCGAAGTCCGCCATGACACGATCCTTGAAGCGCTGTTCATAGTCGAGGACGTAGTGGGCGATGCCGAGGCTCTCGGCGACCCGGCGCGCATCGTAGATATCCTGACCGGCGCAGCAGGCGCCCTTCTTCTTGGCGGCGCCGGCATCATAGAGCTGCAGGGTCACGCCGACGACGTCGTAGCCCTCGCGCTTCAGCAGCGCGGCGGTCACCGACGAGTCCACGCCGCCCGACATGGCGGCGACGATGCGTGTTCCCTTGGGCAAGGCGGTCATGGCGTGGCTATATTCCGCCACGCGTTTGGCCGCAAGTTAGCCGCTGGTTGTGGGCGGCCCCAGGTAGTTCAGCAGAGAAATCTGGCCGAGCCTCGAAGTAACCTGCAAGGCAGCCTGAAGCGCCACCTGGTTCTGGTTCAGCTGGGTGATTGCGGTCGGCAGATCGACGTTTTCCAGGTTCGAGACAAAACCGGTGTAGAGCGTCGACAGCGACTGCTGATGGTCGGCGGCGTCCTTGAGCTGGTTGAAGACAAAGCCGTTGCCCGCCGCCACCGTGTTGATCGACTGGGCGGCCGAGATCGCTGTCGGCAGTTCGGCAGTCAGGAAATCGCTCTGCGGCTTGGTAAGCGTCGCGCTGCCGGCGAAATTTCCCGTGGGTCCGGCATCGAAGGATGCGATGTCCTTCAAGGTCTGCATCAGACCGGCGCCGGCATCGGATGCCAGCACGCCCAACTGGACGGTCTGACCGTCACCGACGGCGACGGATTTCCTCAAGGTGCCGTTGGAGAACGCATTCGCCACCGACGGCAGCGCCACCAGCTGAGCCAGCGAGGTGACGTTGAGCGGCGCGGAGTTGTCCTTGTCGCCGCCGTAGATGTAGTTGCCGTTCGCGTCCTTGGAATTGAGAATCTGGCTCGCCTGCTCGAACACGCTCTGCGCCTCGGTCATCAGCGTCAGGCCGTCGCCATTGGCGATCGATTGTGTCATGGCCTGGCGCAGCTGGTTGGCCAGATCTGAGAGCGAGCTCAGTTGGGTGTCTTGCAAATTGGCCTGATCGACGGCGAGTGTGGTGTTCGCCTGATAGGCGTCGGACTTGTTGGCGGCGGTGCGCGCCGCCTCGAGCAGCGAGGCCTTGTCGCCCAGTCCGGTATAGTCGCTCGAAATTTTGCCGCTCGCGACCTGGGCCTGCGTCTTGTTCAGCGCCACGTCGGCCTGGTTGATCAGCGACAGCAGGGTCAAAGACTGGCTGGCAGTGGATGTGCGTTCGATCGACATGAACGTGAGCCCTTATTAGATCTGCAGCAAGGTGTCGAAAAGCTGCTTGACGACCGAGAGCATGCGCGCGCCGGCGCTGTAGGATTGCTGGTAGGTCATCATTTTCGACAGTTCTTCATCGAGGTTGACGCCGGACGTCGATGCCTGGCGCGTCTGCGCTTCGGTCAGCCGGTCGTCCTGCGCCGTTTGGTTGGCGTGAGCGGCGGTGCCGCGCGTGGCGACATCCTGGTAGAAGGCCCCGCCATAATCGCTGAGCGTGGCGGCTTCAGCGGAGATGCCGCCGGCGGCGGCAAAGCTCTGCTGCGCGCTGCCGACATTCTGCAACGCCAGCACACCGGTGTTGTCGCCATGGGTGACGATGGCATCGCCCGCCACGCTCGCCGGCGTAATCTGCGGTTGCGCGAAGGCGAGCCGCTGCGGCGCCGCCGCGATCTGCGGATTGACCGAAAATCCGGCCGCCTTTAGCGCCGTCTGGTTCGCGCCGATGCTGAAGAGCTGCGTGAAACTCATGCCCGTCGTGCCGCGCTGTGTCGTGTCTGCGGTAACATTCAGCTTGTAGTTCGCCAGCGACGTCGGCTGCGTCTCGCCGATCGAGCCGTCGCTGTTGAGGGTGAAAGTGGCGGTGCCGCCCAGCGCGGTGTTCAGCGCGGTGATGACGTTGCCGATGGTCATGCCGGCGCTGATCGAGACGCTGGCGGTGCGCGCGATCTGGCCGTCCGGTCCGGTCAGGGATAGCGAGATTGTTCCGCCGGCAAATCCTCCAGAGTCGCCGGCCGACAAGCCAGTCGATTCGATCGAGGGTACGGCCGAGCGGAACAGATCGTTGAGACCGAAGAATTGGGAGAACCCCGAGCCGCCGCGGTCGGCCGGCGTGGACGCGTCGTCCTGGGTGACGATGCCGTTGCCGCCATTGGCGGCGATCGTGAGCACACCGTCGACGAAGCTGGCCGTGCCGTTGGCGCCCAGCGCGGTGTTCAGCGCGCTGGTCAAACCACCGACTGTATTGGCAAAGGCTGTCGCGGCACCGCCATCGACCGAAAGAGTGCCAGCACCGAAGTCGACATCGATGCGCGACACCAGATTGCCGCTTGAATCGGCGACCGCGATCGTGGTCTTGCCCGTGAAGTTCAGCGCGTCGCCGGCGAGCAGGCCGGTGTTGCGCCCGATGAGCGAGGGCGGCGGCGGAAACGCCGCATTGGCATTGTGCTGCGCGTTGTAGGCCAGCGCCGTGGTCTGCGCCAGATTGCCCAGTTCTTCGCCGAGATCGGCAAGCGTTCCGTCGCGCATGTCGATCAGGCCCTTCAATTTACCCGATGCGAGGTGCGACTGGATGCTTTGCGGCGGACCGATGGGCTGGCCCGACTGCGGATTGATGTCCTGGCTGGTGACCGGCCCATAGGTGCCGTTGGTGGCGCCGGGCGAATAGGCGAGCTGGGCATAGGTGTCGCCGACGAGATTGATGCCGTCCTCGGTCATCACGCCGACCCTGCCGTCCGGCAACTGGGCGGTGCGAATTCCGACGAGCTGCGAGAGATTCTCCAGCGCCACATCGCGCTGGTCGAGCAGGGCCG
>JANYBR010000208.1 GCA_025360685.1 Pseudomonadota bacterium | reverse complement strand
CGCGAAGCGCCACGTCGAACTGGCGCTCGCCGAAGCCAAGGCGGCAGGCTATGACACCGATGCCACGGCGCGTTACATGCTGGGCTGCGTAATTCAGAAATATCTGGAGTACCGCACCGTCAAGGATGTGCGTTCCGAGCTGCAGTTCGTCGCCGAGAATTGCGATCCGGACACCGACTATGTGTTCATGCGGCCGTGACCGCAACCTCTCCCGCCAGCGCGATCGAAGTTCAGGTCACCGGGCTCGAGCAGCTATTCAACAGCCTCGATCCTTTTCCGTTCCGCGAGCGCGATCTCGACCGTTCGGCCGAGGAATTTATCGTCGGCTGGGCCCGCGAGCTGCCGTCCTCGCGGCCGCTGGAAATCATCATCCACATTCCTGCGACGAAGGCCCGCGGCTGGAAGGAGGCGGATATCGAGGACGCGTTTCACCGCTATTTCGAATATCGAGCGGACATGGTTGGCCGCGACCTGAGCGAGCTGTTCCGAGTCGGACGGCGCTCGCTTCAGATTGGTCTCGCCGTACTGCTGGTGAGCGTTGGCTTGAGCGAATTGTCGAATGCGACCTTTGGGCATGAAGGCATCTTCGCCGTGATCAACGAAGGCCTGATCATTCTGGGCTGGGTCGCCAATTGGCGTCCGATCGAGATCTTTCTCTACGAATGGTGGCCGG
This sequence comes from Pseudomonadota bacterium, assembly GCA_025360685.1. GTDB lineage: Bacteria > Pseudomonadota > Alphaproteobacteria > Micropepsales > Micropepsaceae > Rhizomicrobium. The sequence continues at coordinate 12,027 of JANYBR010000208.1, read as the reverse complement.
TCGCCGGACACCGCGCGCTCTACCGCCGCCTTGCAAAGGCCAAGGTCCGCTTCGCGCTGCAGGCGGATCCGGCAACGCCGGCAGAATCGGAGGTCGTCGTGGACGCCTGAGTCCCCTTGATCTGTCTCAACATCGGGCGGGCTTCATGGCATAAATTGAGCCGAGTTCTGCGAGGCCTTCATGGCGATCAAAGATGTCCTGCTGGTCCTGACCAGCTATCCCGATGCCACTCCCGACACGAGCATCGAGCGCGCATTGAACCTGTGCGCCGCCCTCACCGCGCATGTCACCGCAGTGACGTTCCAGGCCGAAGTCAAGCTCACTCGCACCGCAGACGTGCTGACGAACATGCTGCTCGACTTTCCCCTGGTGCTGGAGGAGGAAAAGGCCAGAAGCGCGGCCAATGCGCGCCATCTGCTCGAGACATTCGAGAACTCCGCGCTTAGATTGCACATTCCGCACGCCAAGGTGCTGGACAAGTGCATTGCATTCCAGGTGCCCGATGCGCTCATCGGACATGCGCGGCTGCACGACTTGACGATCATTCCCTTCCAGGAAGGCTACACCGTCGAACAATGGTATGCGGAGGCCGTCATCTTCGGCTCGGGCCGGCCGGCGATCATCCTGCCGGCATCCAAAAAGGCGAGTCCCGTTGCGCTCAATACGGTCGTGATTGCCTGGGATTTCAGCCGTCCTGCCGCGCGGGCGCTGGCCGACGCCCTGCCGATCCTGCAACACGCCAAACATGTGCGGCTTGTGACAATCATGAACGAGAAGGCGATTTCGGACACGCACTCGCATTCCGAGCTCGCACAGAACCTGTTGCGGCATGGGATCGGTATCGAACTGGACATCGTCGACGCCAAAGGACGCGCGATCGGCGTCGCGCTCGCCGACTATGTGGCGTCCAACAGCGGTGACCTTCTGGTGATGGGTGCATACGGTCATTCGCGGGTGAAGGAATTCATTCTCGGCGGCGCGACCAAGAGCATGCTCGACAAGCCGCCCGTTCCCATACTTCTGTCGCACTGAGCGCATTTGGGAATGGACACTTTCGCGCTGCTGGAACGCCTGCTTCTCGCGCTCGCGATCGGCCTTCTGATCGGAGTGGAACGCGGCTGGCAGGAGCGCGATGGCAAGGAAGGTTCCCGCGCGGCCGGCGTTCGCACTTTCGCGCTGATCGGATTGCTGGGAGGGGTTTGCGCCCTTCTCGGCAAGTTGCTGGACAATGGATTGCTGGGTATCTCCCTGCTGGCCTTTGCCGCAAGCCTGGCGGTGTTCGAATGGCGTGAGGCGAATGCGAGCAACAGCTCGTCGGCGACAGGAATGATCGCCGGTCTGGTGGCCTTCGTGCTGGGCGCCTACGCCGTTCTGGGCGACATGGTGGTGGCGGGCGCAAGCGGCATAGCGGCGACGATCATTCTCGCCGAACGCCGGGTCCTTCACACCTTCGTCGAACATTTGAAGTGGAGAGAGTTGCGCGCGGGCCTCTTGCTGCTCGTCATGACGTTCGTCCTCCTGCCGCTATTGCCCAATCACCCCATCGATCCGTGGCAAGCGCTCAATCCGCGGCAATTGTGGTTGATGATGGTGATCATCGCCGCGCTATCCTATGTGGGTTATATCTGCGTGCGCATCGCCGGCGAGCGCGCCGGTCTGCTATACGCCGCCGCGGCGGGCGGACTTGTGTCATCGACCACCGTGACCTGGACCTATGCGCGTCTCGCGAAGGTTCACCCACAGAGCAGCATGGCGCTGGCCGCCGGTGTGACCTCCTCATGGGCCATATCCTTGCTGCGCATGTCGGCCATTGCCATCGCAATCGCACCAGGCCTGGCGCCGTCGCTCGGTGCCACGCTCGGAACGCCGGCGCTGGTTCTCGCAGGTGTGACCCTGTTCCTGTACCGCCGTTCGGGCACGTTGACGGAAGCATCTCCGCTCGTCCTGACCGATCCGTTCGAACTCAGCGAAGTGTTCAAGTTCGGACTGCTACTGACCGTGGTGACCCTGATCTCAAAGCTCTCGGGTACCGGAACAAGTCAGCTCGGATTGATACCGCTGGCCGCCGTGTCGGGACTGGTTGACGTCGATCCGATCACACTCTCCGCGTCGCGGATGGCGGGAGGATCGATCTTGATACCCTTTGCGGCCACCGTGATTGTCGTGGCCGGCGGAGCGAATCTTCTTTGCAAGTCCGTAATCGCCGCTGTCGTCGGCTCGCGCGCATTCGCTTTCTACCTGGTGGCATCTGCGGTCGGCGCCGCGGGCAGCGCGGTCGCGGTCTGGACACTGTTAAAGTGAAGAAAATTGCGTGTTTGAGCGGCTATTTGCGTTCGCGCGTGACCCAGGATCCGTACGCCAGCGCCGCGGCGAAACAGCCGAACGCGGCCACGACCAAAGCGAGAAAAAGTGATTCGGCCGGCGACATCGGGGTCTCCTCAAAAAAATTGCTGGAGGAGTTTTGCCAATTTCAGCCCGACACAAATTGATTCCCATCAACTTGCGGGACGCAGACGCCTAGTGTCTCCGATCGAGCGAGCGGATATACGCCACGATGGCGTCCAGATCGTGCGGCAGGAACTTCTGCTCGCGCATCGGGTGCCTTGGCGCCAGAATGAACGCCCGCAAGGATTTGGTATTTTTTCCATACTTCGCACTGATCTGCGCGAAGGCCGGTGCCCGAATTTGTTCAAGCGAGTCGGGGTTCAGAACGGCTCCCGGCGGCATTTGGGCGTCCGTCACCTGATGACAAGCCGAGCAGGACTGAATGGCCAAGATGCGGCCCACCGCCGCAACCGGAGCGCGTGCATACACGGCGGTCGAAAGACCGCACGCGATTATGGCTATGCCGGCGAGCCAGGATATTTCCTTGATCCTGTGAATGGCTTCTCGCTTCATTGTTCTATCTTCCGGCTCCCGCAAGGCGCCGCACAGTCGCAAGGCATCGCTCGCGGTGGCGCTCGGACAACTCGACCGCTCCAAAATAGCTCTTGCGCACCGGCCAGACGCCCGAGAGGCGTAATATGCCACGCTCGAACGCTCTTTCACCATATCCGCCGAAGATCACACGAAATGCCAGCGCGGGCATGCCCATCGTGACGATCAGACGCGCCGACTTGCCGCTGAGGGCACGCTTGGGATTTCCGGCCGTTCCGCTGTCGAAACCAAAACCGCCGCACGCGACGCGTTCCAGAAAAGCCTTGAGCATGGCGGGCGTAGAGCCCAACCAGAGCGGATGGATAAAGACCAGATGCTGCGCCCAGAGTATGTCCGCCTGCGCCTTGCGGATGTCGGCATTGTCGATTGGCGTCTGGAATTCCTCGAAACGGACAAGCAGGGGAAACGACAGGGCACCGACATCGATGCGGCGCACATCGTGTCCGGCCGCAGCGGCAGCGTCGACATAGGCTTTCGTCAGACCGGAACACAAACGCTCCTCGCGCGTGTCAGGGTGGCCGTTTATGACAAGAATCCGCTTGGGCATCGTTCCCGCTCCGTTGCGAACCAGACCACAGGCACACCACGCCGGGTTTGACGAAGATCAAGCAGTACAGCAAGATTCGTCATGGGGTCCGCGGCCTTCGAGCCAACGCTCACATCCTGAACAATGTTAGGCTGAAAGTTGCGATGGGGCCATGACCATGCCGTCGGTTCGAGAATCCCCGCCAGCCCGCGATGGAGAAGACTCACTGTTTGACGCGCTGATCGCGTTTGCGGTCGACGGCATCATGATCATCGACGAAAAAGGCAACGTGCGGGTCTACAACAAGGCGTGCGAGAGGCTGTTCGGCTATTCGGCCGGCGAAGTCATCGGCCGCAACCTAAGCATGCTCATGCCGGCGCCATATCACGGCGAACATGACCGTTATCTGTCTCACTATCTCGCAACCGGCGAGAAGCACATCATCGGCATCGGGCGCGAGGTCCAGGGACGGCGCAAGGACGGTTCGGTGTTCCCGATGAACCTGTCGGTGGGCGAAGGCGTCCTGCGCGGCGACCGCATATTCCTGGGCGTCATCACCGACATCTCAGAGCGCGTGCAGCGCGAGCGGCGCATCATGGAGTTGCAGTCCGAGATGCTCCATGTCGGGCGTCTGACGGACATGGGACAGGTCGCGGCCGGGTTGGCACACGAACTCAACCAGCCCTTGACGGCAATCCTCAACTACACCAATGCCGGGCTCGACATGGCCGACGAACGCGGCGACACGGAACTGAAATCGGTATTCGGAAAAGTCGCCGAACAGGCCACGCGCGCCGGCAACATCATCCGCCGCCTGCGCGCCTTTATCGAAAAGCGCGGCCCGAACCGGACGGAAGAAGACATCACGCGCACCATCGACGAAGCGATCCGGCTGGGGCAGATCAACCCTGCCGAGCGCGGCGTCAAGTTGCGCGTCGTCTTCGAGCGAGGACTGCCACAGGTCTTGATCGACCGGGTGCAGATCCAGCAAGTCCTGATCAACCTGATGAAGAACGCCATCGAAGCGATGGAAAAATCCGAGCGGCGCGAGCTGACGATAAGCGTGGGCAAGGTTGTGCCCGATCTCGTCCAGGTTTCGGTGGCCGACTCCGGGTCCGGCATCTCCGAAGAGATGGCCGAAAAACTGTTCCAGCCCTTTGTCACCACCAAAGCCAGCGGCATGGGCATGGGCCTTAGCATTTGTCGCGGTATCATCGAGGCGCATGGCGGCCGGCTCTGGCTGGAACCAAATCCCGGCGGCGGCGCCGTATTTCGCTTCAATGTTCCAGCAGCACCGGAAGTAGTCACATGAGCAGCGAGCGAACCGTCTGCATCGTCGACGACGACCCGGATGTGCGCGATTCACTGCAGATGCTTCTGGGCCGGTCCGGCTTTCGCATCCTGTCGTTCGAGTCCGGCCGCGCGTTCCTGCAGGCCGGCATCAAGGCGGCTGGCGCTTGCGTGCTTGCCGACATCCGGATGCCGGAAATGGACGGGCTGGAGCTGCAGCGCGAGATCAATCGAACAATTCCGGGACTTCCGGTGATCATCATGACAGGGCACGGCGACGTGCCGATGGCTGTTCAGGCCATGAAGGCCGGCGCGGTCGAATTCCTCGAAAAACCGTTCGAGAAGGACGCGTTGATCGGAGCGCTCGAAGCCGCATTTGCGCTGGTAGATGAGTCAAGAGCAGCTGCGCCGGCTGGTCACCGGCCGGAAAAGGCCTTGACCGACCGGGAGAAGGAGGTCTTCGACCTTCTCGTCGAAGGCCATCAGAACAAAGTGGTTGCACACAAGCTTGGTATTTCGACGCGGACGGTCGAAGTGCATCGCGCACGGGTAATGGAAAAGCTGGGAGCGCGCAGTCTCGCGGATCTCGTGAAGCATTCGATGTCGCAGCGGCGTGGTTGATCAGCAGCCTGATCGTTGATCCGGATCAGCGCAGTCGGCTCGTCTTTGCGATTTCATAGTCGGCGTAACAGGAGCGGTGGCGCGAAATAGAAGTCCACCTACGCCAATGGTTGTTTCCGGCCAGAAGCCCTACATCTGCGTTCTCGAAGACGACGCGGCCGTGCGCGACTCCCTGCGCCTTATGCTGGAACGAAACGGCTATTGCGTGCGGGCATTCGATTCGCCGAATGAATTTCTTCTCGCCAACGACGTTGACCGCTACAACTGCCTCGTCGTCGACTTTCAATTGCCCGGCATGAACGGGCTGGAACTGCTGGAATTGCTGCATTTGCGCGCCTATTCAAAGCCCGCGATCGTCATCGCGGCGGGCGCCGATCCCGGACTCGCCGATCGCATGCGAAGGGCCGGCGTGAGCGACATGCTGCGAAAGCCGATCGCGCCCGACACTCTGTTGAGCGCCATACGGAGCGCGATCGACGGCAAATCGGCCGACTCTGCCGGACTACGTACGTAGAGGCCACTACGTTGGAGCCGGTGTTCGGACCGACTACGTACAGGTTATACGCAATATTCGGGCGCGCCGGATATCGCCAATCTCTCCGCAGTCGAACACGCCACGGAGAGACCGATGCCCGCACTTGCTCACGCAACCCGCACCGCCGCCCCGCTTCACGCCATAGCGACCTCCCTTCGCGTGCAGGAAGCCAAATCGCCGCTGAGCGGGTTTGGCACCGTTTCGCACTATGCGCGGAACAACACGATCTTCAGCGAGGGCGAAGATGCCGAATATTCCTATCGCGTCGTGACGGGTGCGGTGCGCCTCTCCAAGATGATGCCTGACGGCCGACGCCAGATCGCCGAGTTCGCTCTGCCCGGCGACTTCTTTGGCATCAACTGGCTCCAGGACCACGCTTTGACGGCCGAAGCGCTTACCGAGGTGACCTTGATCTGCTACGGCCGCGGGCGCTTGGAACGTCTGGGCGACGAGAACCGCGAGATCCGTGCCGAACTCTTCTCGACATTGCGCCACGACCTGTGGGCAGCGCAGAACCATCTGGTCATTCTCGGCCGGCAGAGCGCGAATGAGCGCGTAGCTTCGTTCCTCGCGCAGCTGATGCAACGCAGTAAACAGACCGACAAGCGCGTGATCGACATTCCCATGACCCGGCAGGACATCGCCGACTATCTGGGACTGACCATCGAGACCGTCTGCCGCTCACTCACCAAGCTGAAACAGGCCGGGATTATAGATATTCCGAGCCGACACGAAATCGTGGTTCGCAATACAGCGGCATTGCGCCGGGCGGCACAGCCGGAGGACACAAACTGAAGACGAGTAGGTTGTCGGGAGTAATTGGGATGCCCTATAGCGTCCAAGGATATGAGGCGCGCGCCGAGGAGTGCGTACAACTCGCTCATCAGGCGGGCGATCAGCTGATCCGCATGGAACTGTTGAAGCTGCGCCAGACCTACCTCAACATAGCCGAGCGTCTGCGGCAGCAAGGCTTCGAGCCAGATACGCGCTACCAATAGCGGGAGACAGCGCAATGATCGCGACGCGCGGAAGGCTCATTCACTGGATCGCGCTGACTGGTTTGCTGGTCATCGTTACCATTGCCGTGCTCGTCTGGAGCTCGCACGGTCTCAGCTATCCCAATCCGGCCGACATTCGCAGTCCGGTCAGCAGGCTAGGGCAAAATTCCGAACGGGACCGGAGCGTTGTAGTCACCCGCTACTTGCTGCTGTGCCTGGACTCACTGTCCAGGGGCAAGATGGACAGGGCGATCGCCTCTTGCGACGCAGCACTTGGCCTCGATCCGAAAAACGTCACGGCGTTCAAGCTGCGCGGCAATGCCAATCTGCAATCCGGCCGGAGCCAACAGGCGGTCGCCGACTTTACGCGCGCCATTCGGATATCGACGCGGGACGCGGAGGCGTACCGCTTCAGGGCCGGGGCGTACTCAGCGCAACATCAAGATCGGCTGGCGCTCGCCGACTATAGCAGCGCTATGGCGCTGACGCCTGATAACCCGGTCAATTTTCAACTGCGCGGATATTTCTATCAGATCCGGAACCACTACCGGCTCGCAATCGCCGATTTCTCCACCGCCATAGCGATGCAGCCCAGGCTGGCTGCCGCATGGAATTCGCGCTGCTGGACCCGGGCAGTTGCTGGTATCGATCTGACAAAGGCATTGGCCGATTGCGATCGTGCGCTTGAACTTGCGCCCGCCAACGCCAACGCATGGGACAGCCGCGGCCTCGTTTATCTCAGAATGGGACGATACCGGGCGGCCATCGCCGACTACAGCAACGCACTGGCGCACAGTCCAAGGCTGGCCACTTCCTTGTTCGGGCGCGGCGCGGCCAAGCTACGCATCAGCGATCGAACGGCGTACAAGGATATTGCGGCTGCAAAAGCCATCGAGCCGGGAATCGAAGTGCAATTCCTGAGTTATGGGGTCAAGCTGCGGGCAAACGGCCCGTCTGGAACCTAGCACGTCGCGGATTTTGCTGATGAAACATGCGATCATCTTCGCGCATCCGAACGCCGACAGCTTTGTCGGATCGATTGCCTCGGCCTATCGCGAGGAAGGTCTGGCGCGCGGTCACGAGATCGTCTTCCGCGATCTCTACCGCATGAAGTTCGACCCCTGCCTGCACGACAGCGAGATTCCCTGGTCGAAGAACTTCGCCTTGCGCGACGATGTTCTCGCAGAGCGCGAATTGCTGAAGGACGCGGACGTCTTCGCCCTCTTCTATCCGATCTGGTTCAACTCGCCGCCCGCCATTCTCAAAGGCTATCTTGAGCGGGTGTTCGGATTGGGATTTGCATTTCGCCGCGAACAATCCGGCAATGCGCCTTTGATGACTGGACGAAAATTGATCAGTTTTACCTCGTCGGGCGCGCCGACCGAGTGGGTGATCCAGTCTGGCGCGTGGCAGGCCATGCGCACCCTTTTCGATGGCCATTTCGCGGCGGTGTGCGGGCTCACTCTCATCGACCATGTTCACTTCGGAGGCGTGGTGCCCGGGATCCGCGCCGACTCGGTCGAAGCCGATATGGAAACGACGCGCAAGACCTTTGCGAAACGCTTTGTTCAGTAAGCCTTTCGAGCGCGCCACTTGAGACAGATCAAAACGCCAACCCGCCACTGGCCTAATATCGCTTCTCGAGAACAGGACAGGAGCGAAGGCATGCCTCTCAACCGGATCAGGCTCGAACTTGCGCGCATGGATGGATATCCCAATGGCAGCTCCGCGCATGGCTATGAATTCGTCGCTCCGCTCGACGCGGACGGCCACATCGATGCGGCCGAATGGCAGGCGCAGAAGGATCGCTGCTGGGTGCGCCGCTTTTGGGGTCTCGACCCTGAGGAACGCGGCTTCCTGAAGCGACATGGCCAGCACGGCTGGTATTTCGACTATCGCAAGCGGGCAGTGGAAGACGACGAGCCGTTCTTCAAGCTGGACAAGCACCACATCGTGAAAGACTCTTATGTGTCGATCACCGAGCATGACGGTGCGCAGCGTCCTTTCAAGGTCGTCGAAACCGTTCCGGTTGCTGCAGCCGCCGCCTGACGTGATGGAACCGGGAGAGAATGCGTGAGCATTCGCAATCTGGATGCCGTCTTCCAGCCGAAATCCGTCGCACTGATCGGCGCGAGCACGCGTGCCCATTCCGTCGGCTCCGTCACGGCAGAAAATCTGCGGACCGCCGGGTTCGACGGCTCGATCATGCTCGTAAATTCCAGGCACACGGCCGTCGCCGGCACCCTCTGCTATCGCGACGTCGCGGCGTTGCCGACGGCGCCGGATCTGGCCGTCATCTGTACGCCGGCGCCAACCGTTCCGGGTCTGATCGCGGAACTGGGTGCTCGCGGCACCAAGGGCGTCATCATCATCACCGCCGGTTTTCGCGAGGCAGGCAATGCCACCGGCCAGGCGCTCGAGCAAGCCATGCTCGACGCCGCCAAGCCTTACCTGATGCGCATTATCGGGCCGAACTGTCTCGGAGTTCTCTCGACACCGTCGAAACTCAATGCGTCTTTCGCCCAAGCCATGCCGCAAAAGGGCAGCGTCGCGTTCGTTGCCCAATCGGGCGCGATGGTCACGACCGTCCTGGATTGGGCCAACGGACGCGGCATCGGGTTTTCGCATCTGGTCTCGCTCGGCGACATGAGCGATGTCGATTTCGGCGACATGCTCGACTATCTCGCGCTGGACAAGGATACCGGCGCGATCCTGCTCTACATCGAGGCGATCACCCAGGCGCGAAAGTTCATGTCGGCCGCACGCGCTGCGGCGCGTCTGAAGCCCGTCATCGCGATCAAGGCGGGGCGGCAAGCGGCGGCGGCCAAGGCGGCGGCATCTCATACTGGCGCCCTCGCCGGCATGGACGCCGTCTATGACGCTGCGTTCGAACGCGCTGGCATTTTGCGCGCATATGATCTCGACGAGATTTTCGATGCGGTCGAAACACTCTCCGTCAAACCAATGGTGAGAGGCAACCGCCTGTCGATCGTCACGAACGGCGGTGGCGCGGGCGTGCTGGCGACGGACTCGCTGATTTCGCAAGGCGGCGCCATCGCCTCGCTTTCCGAAGATTTGAGCGCCAAATTGAACCTTGTGCTGCCCTCGACCTGGTCGCACGGCAACCCAGTCGACATCATCGGCGACGCCAGCGCCAAGCGCTACTCAGACACGCTTGATATTCTTCGGGCGTCCGAGGATCACGATGCGATCCTGGTGCTCAACTGTCCGACTGCGGTGGCATCCGGCCTCGAAGCTGCGGACGCGGTCATTGCTGCCGCGAAGACGTCGAGAGTTCCGATTCTGACAAACTGGCTCGGCGCCCAATCCGCGGAGGCGTCGCGTGCGGCGTTCGAGGCCGCAAAAATTCCGACCTACGATACACCGGAAAAGGCGACGCGCGGGTTCATGCATATGGTCCGCTATCGCCGCGGACAGGAAACCTTGATGGAAGTCCCGCCGTCCATTCCGGAAGGTCCGCCGCCAGATCGTGAGACAGCGGCCAAGATCGTGAGAGCGGCGCCGTCCGGAGGCTGGCTGGACGCGACTGTCGTGCACACGCTGCTCGAATGCTATCGCATACCGGTGGTCCAAACCGAGCGCGCGGCAACACCCGATGAAGTCGGGGCGGCGGCGGGGCGGATCGGCGGCGCGATCGCGCTCAAGATCCTTTCTCCAGACATCACACACAAATCCGATGTCGGTGGCGTGACCCTTGGTGTGGTAGGCGCTCAGACCGCGCGCATGGCGGCAGCCGACATGCAGTCGCGCGTGGCGAAGTTCGCACCGAGCGCCCTCCTCGAAGGATTTCTGGTTCAGCAGATGGTGCAGAGGCCGCATGCACATGAGCTGATCGTCGGCATGGCCGTCGACCGGACGTTCGGGCCGTTTGTGCTGTTCGGGCAAGGCGGAACGGCCGTGGAGATCATCGATGACAAGACCCTCGGCCTGCCGCCGCTCAATCTCAAGCTGGCCGGCGAGATGATCGGACGGACACGCGTGTCGCGCCAGCTGAAAGGTTATCGCGACCGTCCGCCGGCCGACATGGAGGCAATCGGGCTGACCCTGGTGAAGCTCTCGCAACTCATTTGCGACTTTCCGGAAATCGCCGAGCTTGACATCAATCCCCTCCTCGCCGACGAGAACGGTGTTATCGCCCTCGACGCGAGGGTCAGGATTGCGCCATCCGAAGGCGCATCGCGCGACCGTCTCGCGATCCGGCCCTATCCCGATGAACTCGTCACGCGAGAACATCTCGAAGGCACCGGAGACTTTCTCCTGCGACCGGTAAAGCCGGAGGACGCCCCCGCCTTTGTCGATTTCTTTGGGCGACTGTCGCCTGAGGATGTGCGCTTGCGATTTCTCACTCCGTTGAAATCGCTGCCACCGATGATACTCGCGCGCCTGACCCAGATCGACTACGACCGCGAGATGGCGTTCGTGCTGCTCGATTCCGCGGGGAAAATCGCCGGTGTCGCGCGCATCGCCGCCGATCCCGACAATGTCCGCGCCGAATTCGCGGTCGTGGTCCGCAGCGACCTCAAGGGACACGGTGCCGGCCGTCTGTTGATGCAACGTCTGGGCACCTATGCGCGCGACCGCGGCATTGGCGAGCTGTTCGGCGACATCCTGGCGGAGAACACCAAAATGCTGGCGCTTTGCCGGGAGCAAGGCTGCAGCATCGTTCCGGCCGCGGCCGACCGCAGCCTCATGCGGGCAAGTCTTCGAATTTGAAAAAAAGCCGCAAAATGGGGCCGCAATCGATCGACAATTCCGTGCAAGCCTGACTTAGGTCAAACAGTCGCGCGTGCCGGGCCCGAGACTGCCTCAACTGGAAAGGCCATGTGCAAGTGTCGATAGCGAAGATTCTGGTTCCTGCAACGGGAACGCCGCGCGACGAAGTGGCGATCGGCGCCGCGATACAGGTAGCCAAGTTTTTGCATGCACATGTGCTGGTGCAATTCGTCCATCCCGATCCGGCCAGTGCGATCCCGCTGTTGGGCGTGCCGCTGACCGGCCAAGCCATGCAGTCGATCATCGACGGTCAGACCAAATTCGCCCAATCCGCTGCGGCGCGAGCGCGCGAATTTATGTCGAGCATTTGCCGGCGCGAAGGCGTG
>JANYBR010000012.1 GCA_025360685.1 Pseudomonadota bacterium | reverse complement strand
CGCGACGCCGCGCTCGAGGTTCATGGACCGATCTTCTACGCCACGCTCGTGGTGCTTGCTGTGTTCGTGCCGGAGCTGCTTTCGTCGAACGTGCAGGGCCGGTTCGTCGGACCGCTCGCACTCGCCTTCATGCTGGCGGTGCTGGTATCGCTGATCGTCGCACTTACGACGACGCCGGCGCTCTCCGCCTTGTTCCTCACGGTGGACGACACCCATGTCGAAGCTCTGTGGTTGACTTTGCTCAAACGCGTGCAGGCGCGTATGATCGAACTCGTCTTTCGCTACCTCAACATCTTCCTGGTGCTGGTGGCTTTGCTGCTGGTCGGCGCGCTCAGCCTGCTGCCGTTCCTCGGTGGCACGTTCCTGCCCGAATTTCGCGAGGGCCATCTGGTGGTGCAGGTGACCAGCACCTTGCCTGGCACATCGCTCGACGAGATGCTGTCGCTCGGCCGGCGCATCAGCGATGAGGTTCTGGCGCTGCCCTATGTGGCGACGATCGAACAGCAGGTCGGCCGCGCAGAGGGCACCGAGGACACTTGGGGGCCGCACCAGTCGGAATTCCAGATCGAGTTGAAGCCGGACGTTTATGTCGACCAGGCGCGCGCCGAGAAACAGCTGCGCGAGATCCTGGCGCGCTATCCGGGCGTTCAGAGTGAAGTGGTGACGTTTCTCGGCGACCGCATCAGCGAGAGCCTGACCGGCCAGACGGCGCAGGTCGCGGTCAAGCTGTTTGGTACCGACCTCGATGCACTCGATGTTGCGGCCGCTCGGGTGCAGACCGAGCTCGCCACCATCGACGGTATCGTCGATCTTCAGTTCAAGCGCCAGAGCGGCACGCCGATCCTGGGTGTCACGCTCGATCCCGCTGCGTTGGCAGCGGTGGGACTCAAAGGACAGGATGTTCTCGACACCATCGCCACCGACTATGCCGGCACCACGGTCGGTCAGGCCTATGCCGGCAACCGCACGGAAGACGTGGTGGTGCAATTGTCGGACGAATGGCGCAGCCAGCCGCAGCAGCTGAGCGAACTGACCATCAACGGGCCGTTCGGGCCGGTCCCGCTTTCCAGCGTCGCGCACATCGTTTCGAGCAGCGGCCGCTACAGCGTGCAGCACGAGAACGGACAGCGCTTCGTCGCGGTGACATTCAACGTCAGCGGCCGCTCCTTGCAGAACGTCGTCGCCGAAGCACGCGGCCGCATCGCCCGTTCCGGCGTCGTGCCAGCCGGGGTGCAGCTGGAATTTTCTGGCGCCGCCGCAGCGGAACAGACCACGCGCATAGAGTTGGCGCTCTACTCAGCGCTCATGCTGGTTCTGATCGTCATGATCCTGTCGGTCGGCTTCGACTGGCCGGCACATCCCTGGCTGGTCATGGCCAATCTGCCATTCAGCCTTATCGGCGGAATATTCGCGATCTACGCCACCGGCATTGGGCTTTCGCTGGGTGCGCTCGTCGGCCTGGTTACGGTTTTCGGCATCAGCGCGCGCAATGCCATCTTGCTTCTTTCCTACTACGAACAATTGGTTGATGAGGACGAGATGGCGTGGAACGAGGCGACCGTAGTGCGCGGCGCCAATGAGCGACTGAGTCCGATTCTCATGACCGCCGTACTCACCGCGCTCGGCCTGGCACCGCTGGCGTTCTCGATCTTCCAGCCCGGTCAGGAGATCAGCGGACCGATGGCGGTCACGGTGCTGGGCGGCCTGGCTAGTTCGACGATTCTCAATCTTGTCCTCATGCCAGCGCTGGCGGCACACTTCAGTGGCCGCAATCGCTGAGCTTGGCAGCGCGAGAACGGTCTGCACGTCCCTCGAGCATGCCCACGCCTTGGTTGTCCTCTACCGGACATAGAGGTCGACTTTTTTTGTCCTTCCCTGTCTTTTGTCCTTCCCTGATAGCCATTTCCTCGTCAAGTTGGCGGCGACAACGCCGGCCACAGAACGCGTTCTTGAGGTCAGTCCGGGGGGAGCGGGAAACGGCTCGCGGTTATGCGTACCCTCAATCCGTGTCGGAGTTGAAAGGACGCCGGACCAAATGGCCTCCAAGATTCCAAAGACTCCAAGCTTCGACGCCAAGGTCTTTCTGGGCAATGTCGGCGACGGCCGCAGCATTGCCTCCTATCGCGCCAAGCAACCGATCTGTCCGCAGGCGATGCCGCCGATGCGGTATTCTTCATCCAGAAAGGCAAAGTGAAGGTCACCGTCATCTCCGGACTCGGCAAGGAGGCGGTCGTCACCGTTCTGGGCAAAAACGAATTTTTTTGGCGAAGGCTTTGTGACGGGGCAGAAGCGCCGCATGGCCAGTGCCGCCGCCATGACCGACAGCGAAATCATGCGGCTGGAGAAGAACACCATCGTGCATGCGCTGCACACCGAAGCCGCGTTCTCGGAAGTGTTCGTCAAGCATCTTCTGGCGCGCACCATCCGGGTCGAGGAAGATTTGGTCGACCAGCTTTTCAATTCGAGCGAAAAACGCCTCGCGCGCGCGTTGCTCCTGCTCGTAAATTTCGGCAAGGAAGGCAGACCCGAAGAAATCGTTCCTAACGTCAGCCAGGAAATGCTTGCCGAAATGATCGGCACCATGCGCTCGCGTGTGAGCTATTTCATGAACCGGTTCCGCGAACTGGGCTTTATTGGTTACAACGGAAAGATTGAAGTTCACAGTTCATTGCTAAATCTCGTGCTGCACGAACAGCCGCAGGACAAAGGCTAGGCCGACTGGCCGGATGCCCATCGTACAGCCTGATTTTGGCGAGTTAACATTTTGGCAATCGCCTGATGTTTTTCTAGGCAGAGCCGATGGGGTTCGTCGGCTAGCCGGATGGGCGTGTGCCTGCGGCGTGCCGCAAAGGTCAGGGACTAGTACAGTGAACAAAGCAGTCGATGTTCCGCCGCCCGCCGAGCGGCGGCCTAGGTCGCGCCGGCGTGTTTTGCTGGGTGGAGTCGTGACGTGGTCGGACGGCGCGCGAAGCTTCAATTGCACGATCCGCAATCTGACCGATGGCGGCGCACGCATCACGTTGCCGGCCGGCCAGACGGTGCCTTCGAACATCTATCTCATCAATTTGCGCGAGCGCACGGCGCACGAGGCGCTCATGGTCTGGAACAACGGAGCCGAGGCGGGCCTTGCGTTTGTCGAGTCGTTCCAGCTTGCCGACCTCAACGATCCCAAGCTCGACTATCTGACGAAGCTCTGGCACGGCACCGCCAGCCGTTGAATCAGACGGTCTGAACCGCGGCGGGGCGCGTCACCTGCCGCCGCGCATATGCAGTATGCTCCTGGCCCGTGCCAGCGTTTCGCGAATGCCCTGATGCATCCGTCCGGCCGAAACCACTGTCAGTACTCCCGGCGCATATTCGCCAGGCAGGGCGGCGCGCACCGATACGATGGCACCGCTGTCGATCCAGATTGGCTCGCCATTCGGTCGCGTGAATTTCACCTTGACGCCGTGCAGACCGATGCCTGTATCCAGCGCGTGCGTGATGCCGCCGGAGTAGCTCATCGTCTCGTTGGGCAACAGGCTGCCGCTTGCGAGGCGCGCGTCCAGATTGCCCGGTCCGTCATTGTAGGCCGAGAACAGCCCCGGATAGCCGTAGCGCAGGAACAGCGCGCGCAGCAGTGCCGTGCCGGCGAATATATTGTCGTGCGGATCAAGTGGATCGAGGCCGAGGCCGTGGCGCGCTCGCATCGTCGCGTAGGTCTGCGGCATGAGTTGCATGAGGCCGAGCGCACCGGCGCTGGAGGTGAGCGGACGGTTCTCGCCCGACATCGTCCGGCCGCCACTCTCAGCCACCATCACGGCGCGGATCCATGCCTGCGGAACGTTGAAGCGCTGCGAGGCTTGCGCGATCAATGGGTTCCAGCGGTTCATCAACTGGCTGGCCGTCATGCGCTGCTCGAGAGCGAACTGCGATTGCTTGGGCGCAACAGCAGCGATTTTCGGTGTTGTCCGTCTTGGCAACGGGACTGCTTTGGCTGCATGCGCGACGCGAACCGAGTGGTTCGGCGCGTGCGGATGCGGCGTCAGCAACGTCCAACCGGCGACTAGTGCCGCGCCGATCACGACAAGCGGCAGCACCGTCAAGGCAATTCGCAAGAGCAACGAGCGGGGCAGCGAGGGCATCCGCTCAATCGTATCTGGCAGCCAGTTCCCTCGCGAGGGCGGATTCGCTGACCATCCTGCCGGATGCGACACGGAGCTCGCTGACTGTTCCGCGCTTGTTGCGGATGCGCCGCACCGGCTCGCCATAACTGCCGAACGAACCGGCCTGCGCAATGCGCGCCGTGTCGCGGCCGCCGACGGCAAGCTCGGCCACTTTGAGGAACGGCATGGCCATGCCGGGCAGGGCGAGCAGCACCTTGTCGCCCATCGGCACCAGGTCGGTGGCGCCCCAGCCGCTCCACCACCGCCCAGACCAGTTTTTCACCCTGGCGGCGGGCGCGCCTTCTTTCTTGAAGCGCGCAAGGATATGCAGAACACCGTCGAGCCATAGTCCCGGCGTGCCATCCAACGCGTTGGTCAGCACCGCGACCGCGATTCCGTGCGCCGGAACGACAGCGGTGCGTGTGAGATAGCCCGGAAAGCCGCCGCTGTGCCCGAACGAGTCCCAGCCGGCGAGCGAATTGCTGATGATGCCGAGGCCGTAGCCCGAGTCGATGGGCGAATAGGCATCGCGCCACTGCGGGCGGATCATTTCGCGACGGCTGGCGACAGTCAGAAAACTTTGCCTGGCGTTGGGCGCCAGTTGGCCGAAGAAGTGCACCAGATCGGCGGCGGTGCTGACAAAGCCTGTCGCCGGCGCCAGCGCATAGGTTGACTGATCGCCCCCGAACACCACCCGCCTACCCAACAAGGTCTTGCCGCTGTGGCCGCGCGCCAGTTTCGCCTTCGCCGGCAGGGGAACGTCCGGCGTTGTCTCGCTGAGGCCGGCGGGCTTGAGAATCTCGCGCTTCAGCCACGCCGCATAGGGTTCGCCAGTGATCGCTTCGATTACCAGACCGGCAAGCGCGAAACCGTGATTGGAATATTTCAGACGCGTGTTGGCAGCGATCGTGGGCGGCAGCTTGAGGTCGTTGCGAATTCGCGCTTCGTCCGAGAAGGGTGCGCGCCCTTCCCAGTACGGCGACTCGACACCGTCGCGGAAAATGCCGGCCGTGTGGGACAAAAGTTGCGTGATGGTCGCGGCGGCGATGTCGCGGTGCAGGCCCTTGACATACTTTCCGGCCGAATCGTCGAGCTTCAGGCGGCCTTGCTCGCGCAACTTCATGATGGCGGCCGCCGTGAACGATTTGGAGTGCGACGCCACGCGAAAGCGATGGCGCGCGGTGAGCTTCTCGCCCGCAAGAAGGTCGGAATGACCGAATGCCTGATGCAAGAGCAGCGAGCCGTTGTGCGCGATTGCGACCGCGCATCCGACCTGTTCGCTCTGGCGCATTTGGTATGTCAGCCATTGCGCAACGTAGGAGAGGGCCGGTTCCAACCAGCCGGGTGCCTTTGCCATGGTTTTGATCCGTCGTTGTGACTTGTTTGGTTGCGGTCCGCCGCCGCGGTCAGGAGAGAAACAAGACGTTCGGCACACGGCCGCCGGCATTGCGGAAGCAGTGCACCAGTTCCGTGACTTCCGGGATCATGTCCGTTGAGACGCGCAGACCCAATTCGCGCGCCGCGGACACCGTGATGGGATAGTCGTGCGTCCATCGTCCGCTCACCAGTTCGTCCGTGATCGAACATGACCCATCATGCGAGTAGGTGCCTTGCATAAGCTCACAGGCCTGTTCCTTCGCTTGAACAAGCGCTTTCCGGCTCATGTCTGCGAGGATTAACGTGTCGTCACCCAGATCGTCGACTTTCTTCTGACCTGCGACGCGAACGATGGACGCGGCCGGAAACGGACCATATTGGGGGTCAATCGGGCCGAGCGCGGCATGCGGGCTCATCACGATCTCATCCACCGCCAGTGCGATAAGCGTTCCGGCAGACATGGCGTAGTAGGGCACGAAAGCAGTCTTCTTCGCCGGGTGTGCCTTGATCGCGCGGGCGATCTGACTACCGGCAAGGCCCGAGCCTCCCGGCGTGTGCAGGATGATGTCGAGCGGACAGTCGGCTCGTGTTTCCTGGATGGCTGTGAGGACGTCCTCGAGATCGTCCAGATCCAGCTGGCTGCTTTCCATATGCCGGCGATGGATAATGGTGATCACTCTGGACTTTCTATTTTGCTGAATCGTTGCGATGAGCCGTCCGACACGATCCTGAAGTGAGCCTGTCGACTCCTTGGAGTCGTGATTATCGTCGGCAAGGAACTGGGCAACTTTTTTCGAACGATCGGTGCCGGAATTTGCAACCGCGGTCCTCGGTTCAAGTGTGGACCATGGCTGCTTGTTGAGCAGGCCCACACGCGGCGCGTTCCGTTGAGACCTTCGAGCCCGGCGCACGCGCAGCGCCAGCAGCAGGACGAGCACGGCCATGGCGGCAGCACCTGCCGGATAGACGGACGGCGAGTGCAGATAGGCCAGGAGCGGCGGCAGGCGCGACTCAATTGTTCCAAGCAGCAACTGAAACTCGCCCATCAACCCATTCCCCGCCACCCGATACCCGCAACAACTACAGCATGATTGCCCGCAAGCTCATAGTTAACGGGCTGTTTTCGGGATTTTGCACTGCCACGTGGGGTTGTGCCAGATGGGCCGGCGGCCAGATCAAAGGTAGCCGCCGAGTATCGCCCCTGAACCGTTCGCGCATTCCAGCATCGCCGATGGTTTAATTTGCATTTTGCGGCTGTGCGATTGCGTTGCGGTATGGTGTCAGATTCCATTGCGGATAGCGTGCCTGCGCACGCTCCAACGTCACCGCCGTCCAGAATTTGTCTCCCGGCAGGGGGACGCCGAAGCAGGCAAGCTGTTCGGGTGATGCGTGTTCGAATATGCGCCGCCAGGGTTTGCTCTGGTGGAACGGCCAGGCGTGATAGCCGATGCTATCGTCGCCTGCCTTCTTGAAACACGCCATCAGCGCATAGCGGTGTCCGTGCGGCGCGGTCATGTTGGTACCGCGGTGATAGACATCGATGCTGTACGGTATGATCGTGCCGGCGGGGGCGGCACTCGATCGTTCGTGGGGACGCAACCTGTTCTGCAACTCGGTCTGTTTCTGAGGGTCTGGTTGCAAGCTTGCTTCCGGCCCTGCGACGCCAGCGCTGTCGCTGCGCGCGACATAGTGCATCGGGCCGTGCGTTTCGCTGACGTCGCTGAAGTAGCAAAGGATCGTGACCGAATTCAGCGTTGCGTCTTCGGACGGCACGGTCAGCGTGTGGTTGCCGAAATCGCTATGGAACGGTTGATCATAGTCCGCGTCGCCAGTGAACTTGGCCCATGCCTGGCATTGATAAAGGTGTAGCCGCTCGGTGGCCAGCGCCTGGTGCGCAAATGCCAGCAGCGCGGGATGCACGCCAATCAGATTGAGGGCAGGCGAGCAGTCGAACGGAATTGCCTCGAATGTGGCGAACTGAGCCTTGTTGAAGCGGCCGGTCTCGCCGGCCTTCCTTTTGACCAGCGGCTCGGCCGCTCCGGCGTTGCGGCTGAACACGAGCTCGAAGTCCGTGCGCACGGCGTTAACTTCATCCGGCGTGAAGAAGTCATGGATAATGACGGCGCCCTCGCGACGCCAGGCCTCGACATGATCTGGTCCAAATCGCATGTTCATCCGGTTACCCCGCAGGAGCGGCCATGATTTAGAGCAACGCCGCCGGTTGCAATCCCGCGCCAGCCCGCCATGGCACGCTCAGCCCGCAGCGCAAAAGGAAATCTCGCCTATCCGGGGACATCGCGGAAGGTGGTAGCATCCCGTCGGTACATCCGTGGGGTGATTACGATGGTGAAGTTCATAGCCGGCATGGTCGTGGGGGGGATTCTCGCGATGTATCCCGCGTTGGCCTATCCCCAGCAGTTGCATAATGCGCTGACCTATGTCGGCCTCAGTTCGGTCTTGCCGCCTGTCAGCGGGACGACGAAGTAGGCTGGCTCGGCAAGATCGACGGCGCTCCTATTCCGGAACGCCGGCGCCCAGATCGATATAGCGGTGGGTGATGGCCGTGTCGGCCATCATGACCTTGTCGATGGTCGGCTTGGGCGAAACCAAACCCTGCATGGATTGCGTCAGCACCAGCAGCAGGTGCACGCCATTGGGACCGGGACGCAGCGGCAGCGCCGTGAATTCTATGTTCTGCGCGAAACCGCGCTCGAAGTGGACGGGCGTTACCTGCCACAGTCCGCAAGGGCGATCGACAATTTGCCGTGCGGATTCGACCGCGCCGGCGTGATAGAGCGGCGGCAGGTACTGCAGAAAATCCTCGCCCGTCACATTGCGTTTGATCCGGTCCTCGAACGCACTGCCGACCAGACGCATGCGGACCAGCGATTTGCCGTCAAGGAACAGCTCGCACAGGACCAGGTCGCGCAGAAAGCGCGATGCGCGCTCCGGCAGAAAGCTGCTGCGGTTCGGCACAAATCCTTCCTTCGGCAGAGTTCGCCAGAAGGCCTCGAACGCGACGCTGAGCGGCGAGCGCGAGAAACCACTTGCTGGTTCGGGCGCGGCAGCAGCTTTGGTTTGAAGAGTCATACCCGTGTGACGCGGAGAGTCAGAGTCGCGTTCAAACGGTGACAGAATGTAGTAAACGAGTTGCTAAGGGCTGCAACTTTGCAAGCAAAGTCCGGAACTTCTGCCCTGGATAAGCGTGGCATTGGCGCGCCTACAATTCGCGCGCCACCCGAGGGCTTAGGTCAGCAACACGTGTCGTGGAGACATGGTCGGCGCTGCGGCCTGCCGAGCAAATCCTGCCAATCAACGGGCAGTTCCGACTACGAAACTTGGCGTTCGCGCCATCGGTGCACGTCCGAGCGCAGACGATGGACAAATGCCTCCAGCCGGCCGGGGCGAAAAATGCGGCGTGGGATCGTGGGACGGGTACCGCGACGACGTTTCAAAATGTCGCTTAGGGATTGTTCTATCTCTTTGAAATGCCGCGTTGAATTTGTTGCGAGCCGCCGGCGAGAAACTCGCGAAATAGGTTGGGTTCCCTCTCCCGCTGAAATGCCAGTTCGAGTTTCCGCCGTCATGCAATGCCAAGAATTCGGTCGACTTGACCGGGCAAGGGCGCAAGCATGCCGCGCCGGGATTCGTTCACCGGCTTGGTGCAGACAGGGTGTTGCGGAGGCAAAAGTAGCATGACTCTATCGAGCTACGTATTCATCGCCTTCGCGCTGCTCGCGCTGTTCGCGGTTTTCGTATTTAACCGTCTCGTCGCACTGCGTCAGGCCTGGCGACGCGCCTTTGCCGACATTGACGTCCAGCTCAAGCTGCGCCAGGACCTGGTTCCGAACCTCGTGGCGGCCGTCAAGGGTTACGCCGCGCACGAAAGCGCCGTCTTCACGCAGGTAGCGCAGGCGCGAGCCGCAGCGATGGGCGCCACCAAGGTGGAGGACAAGAGTGCAGCGGAAGGCGCCCTCTCCGGAGCGTTGGCAAATCTGTTTGCCGTGGCGGAGAACTATCCACAGCTCAAGGCGAGCGACAATTTCCTCAAATTGCAAAACGACCTTGGCGACATCGAAAACAAGATCGCTGCCGCCCGCCGCTTCCTGAACAGCGCCGTGGCCGAGTACAACGCGGCGATCCAGCAGTTTCCCGCCGTCCTGTTGTCGAGTCCATTTGGTTTTACTCCGGCCCTGATGTTCGAACTGGATTCGACTGAACGGCTCCAGGCCAAGGACGCACCCAAAGTGAATCTGAGCACCTGAGGCGATGGCGCAGCTTGGCCTCACCACCTATCGCCTGAACAACAACATCAAGTCGACGCTATTGCTCCTGGCATTTCCGTTCCTGCTGTTGACGCTGTTGGGCGGAACCGTCTTGCTCTTCGCGACGGTCGCCGGTCCGCAGGATCGGTTCGGTATGCTTGGCGCATCATCGGTGCTCGGCACCGGCAGCCCGGCGGATGTGGCGCTTTCCGCAGTCTACGCATGGTGGCCGATCGTGTTTGGCGTCGCGGCCGTGTGGGTTCTCATCGGTTACTTCTTCAACGATGTGATTATTCATCGGGCGACCGGCGCGCTATCCGTCAGTCGCGAACAACAGCCGAAACTCTATAACTTGCTCGAAAATCTATGCATCTCGCGCGGTCTCGCAGTCCCCAAGCTCTACATTGTCGATAGCGATGCGTTGAACGCCTATGCCAGCGGCATCGACACAAGAAGCTACGCGGTCACCGTGACGAGCGGCTTGCTGACCGAGCTGACCCCCGACGAGCTCGAGGCGGTTCTAGCGCACGAATTGACGCATATTATCAATCGCGATTGCCGCCTGCTGATCGTCACGATCGTTTTCGTCGGCATGATTTCCTTCCTGACACAGATGCTGTGGCGCAGCCTGCGGCTGGTCGCGTTTACCCGCGTCCGCGGCAAAGGCGCCGCTCCGGTCTTCGTGCTGGTGATCATCGCCGCCGTCGCGTTCGCCATCGGTTACCTGTTGGCTCTGGTCCTGAGATTTGCCATTTCGCGGCGGCGCGAATTTCAGGCCGACGCAGGGTCGGTCGACTTGACCAAAAATCCCGACGCGCTGATCAGCGCCCTGCTCAAGATCGCGCGCAACCCGAACGTCCCGCATGTGCCCAGCGAAGTACGGCAGATGTTCATCGAAGACCCGCCTTCCGGTCTGGACCTTGGCGGTCTGTTCGCAACCCATCCGCCGATCGCCAGGCGAATACAGATACTCGAAGAGCTCGGTGGTCATGTTCCGGACAATGACGGAGCCATCACGGCTGCGGCGCGATCCGCCCCCGATCCATCGCCGGCGCCGGGTTTCAAATCGCCCTGGCAGTGACTGACTGACTGGCTCTCTTGGGCCGCGCGCTCCCGGGCATTGGTGAGAAACCTGCGCAGATATCGGAGCTTTTTGGTGCACAAAAAAGGCGCGAGGACAGAGTTACCGAGGATAGAATTGGCGGTGGATTTGGTACCGGGAACAAACACTCTCCGGAAAAGACGATAACTCCGCGAGATCTCAACTTGCCTCTCGGAATCCTCGATGGCAGTTGACACAACCGCCTTTGAACATGCGATGAGGCGATTCCCGGTCCTCAGCGGACGACTAACCGTAGTGGACGTCGTCACGAGCATTCGCCGGCATTCCGCGCAGGCAAAGAAACTGGCGGCCTAGCGCGATCAGGCCGAACGCGCCGCCTTAGTGTCTGACCGGGAACATATTGAA
>JANYBR010000188.1 GCA_025360685.1 Pseudomonadota bacterium | reverse complement strand
TCATTGCCACGGCCATGACGGACGTGCTGACCGATGCGCAGAAGGAAACCATCAGCCAGCGCATCCCGGCCGGCCGCATGGGAAATCCCGCCGAAATCGCCGCCGCTGTGGTCTATCTGGCCAGCGAGGAGGCGGCCTATGTCACCGGCGCGACGCTTCAGGTCAATGGCGGAATGGCCATGATTTGACAGTTATTTCAATAAGTTAACCGTCTTGTAGCAGTGGCCCGGGCTTTGTGTTACGAAACCCGCCAACCCCCACAAGACGAACGATAGTGAGGGCCCACCCTGCGGGCCCATCCCGGCAGGTTCATCAAGGAGAGGCTTACAATA
This sequence comes from Pseudomonadota bacterium, assembly GCA_025360685.1. GTDB lineage: Bacteria > Pseudomonadota > Alphaproteobacteria > Micropepsales > Micropepsaceae > Rhizomicrobium. The sequence goes on along the minus strand of JANYBR010000188.1, from coordinate 6,825 downwards.
CCATGAGCGATACGGCGGAACGCGTGAAGAAGATCGTTGTCGAGCACCTGAATGTGGATGCCGACAAGGTCACTGAGACCGCTTCCTTCATTGAAGATCTCGGCGCCGACAGCCTCGACACGGTCGAGTTGGTCATGGCGTTCGAAGAGGAATTCGGCATCGAAATCCCCGACGACGCGGCGGAATCCATCGTCACCGTCGGCGACGCCGTGAAGTACATCGACAAGTCCGCGGCGGCTTGAACCCACCCACCTCCACTCCCATGCGTAGAGTTGTCGTCACAGGTATCGGTCTTGTTACGCCGCTCGCTTGCGGTGTGGAGGAGACATGGTCGCGCCTGCTCGCCGGCAAGTCCGGCGCTCGGCCGATCACCAGATTCAGGGTCGACGATCTTGCCACCAGGATCGCGTGCGACGTGCCGCGAGGCGACGGCGCCAACGGCACGTTCAATGCCGATCAGTGGGTCGACGTTAAAGAACAGCGCCGGATGGACGACTTCATCATCTTCGGGCTGGCCGCCGCCAAGCAGGCGGTGCGCGATTCCGGCTGGGAACCGAAGAGCGAGAAAGACCGCCAGCGCACCGGCGTTCTCATGGGTTCGGGCATCGGCGGACTTCCCGGCATCGAGGAAGGCGCGCTGCTGCTGAACGAAAAGGGTCCGCGCCGGATCTCGCCATTCTTCATTCCCGGCCGATTGATCAACCTGATCTCCGGCTACGCCTCCATCGAGCATGGCTACAAGGGGCCCAACCACGCGGTCGTCACGGCCTGCGCGACCGGCGCCCATGCCATCGGCGACGCGGCGCGCATGATCATCTTCGACGATGCCGACGTGATGCTCGCCGGCGGGGCGGAAGGGGCGATCTGCCGGCTGGGCATCGCCGGCTTCAACGCCTGCCGCGCCTTGAGCACGGAGTTCAACGACACGCCGGAAAAAGCCTCGCGGCCCTACGACAAGGATCGCGACGGATTCGTCATGGGCGAGGGCGCCGGCGCGCTCATGCTGGAAGAATACGAGCATGCCAAGGCGCGCGGCGCGAAGATCTACGGCGAGGTGAAGGGCTACGGCTTGTCCGGCGACGCCTATCACATCACCGCGCCGTCGGAAGACGGCGATGGCGGCTTCCGCGCGATGAAGATGGCCCTGAAGCGTTCGGGCCTGTCGCCGTCGGACATCGACTATGTGAACGCGCACGGCACGTCGACGATGGCAGACGGCATCGAAGCGGGCGCGGTCGAGCGTTTTCTGGGCAATGCGGCGGCGAAGACGTCGATGTCATCGACAAAATCCTCGATCGGCCATCTGCTGGGCGCGGCCGGCGCGGTCGAGGCGATCTTCTGCCTGCTCGCGATGCGCGACCAAATCGTGCCGCCGACGATCAACCTCGACAATCCCGACGTCGGCACCAAGCTCGACCTCGTGCCGCTGGTGGCCAAGAAGCGTGAGGTGAAGGCCACGATGTCCAACTCCTTCGGCTTCGGCGGCACCAACGCCGCCTTGATCTTCACCCAGGCAAGCTGACTTCGGCGGCGGTCGCAGCATGGCCCGCATCCTCGCTTTCTTGCTGGCGCTGGCGCTCCTCGCCGCCGGCGTGCTCGCGTGGGAGAGCTTCAACTTCAACGCTGCCAGACCCGCCGCAGCCAATGGCGCCGCCGAGACCGACGTGCTCATCACGCCCGGCATCGGACTGAAGGGTGTCGCGGACACCCTGAAGGAAGCCGGAGTCGTCGAGAATCCGGGCCTCTTCATGATCGGCGTGCGCGTGCGGCGCACGACCGAAAAGCTCAAGGCCGGCGAATATGCCATCCCCAGCCGCGCCAGCATGTTCGACATCATGGACATCCTGATCTTCGGCAAGGCGATCCAGCACAAGATCACCGTGGCCGAAGGATTGACCAGCCAGATGATCGCCAAGCTGGTCGCCGCCGATCCCGTGCTCGACGGCAAGTTGGACGCGACGCCGGCCGAGGGCACCTTGCTGCCCGAAACCTATCTTTTCACCCGCGGTACGACGCGGGCGCAGATCGTGGCGCGCATGAAAAAGGCGCAGGACGATCTCATCGCCGATCTCTGGGCCAAGCGTGCCGCCGACCTGCCGCTCAAGTCGCCGCAGGAGGCGCTCATCCTTGCTTCCATCGTGGAGAAGGAAACTTCGCTGCCGGAGGAACGCCGCCACATCGCGGCCGTGTTCGTCAATCGCCTGCATCTGGGTATGAAGCTGCAGTCCGATCCGACGATCATCTACGCGGTCAGCGGCGGCTACCCGCTCGGCCGCGGCATCCGGCAGAGCGAGCTGGTGAAGGCGACGGCCTACAACACCTATGTGATCCCGGGCCTGCCGCCCACGCCGATCTGCAATCCGGGCACGGATTCGATTCTGGCGGTGCTCAATCCGGAGACTTCGAAGGATCTGTATTTCGTCGCCGCCGGCAATAGCGGACATGTCTTCGCGGTCACCCAGCGAGATCAGGACAAGAACGTGGCGGCGCTGCGTGCCCGCGAGCGCGCACAGAGGGTCGGACACAAATAAGCGCCTGGAGCATGATCGTCTGACATTGAATCGGAGATGCCGCATCCTTCGACAGGCTCATCCTTCGACAAGCTCAGGATGAGGTAAAATGGGATTCCTCATGCTGCTCCGAACGCTGCCGCTACGGAGTGTCGAAGCATGAGGGCGGGCGATCACCGCCCTGAAAATCTTGCTCTAGGCGGTGTTGCGCCGCCGGTTTATCTTTCGCCGGCATCGGAGTCGCCATGGCCATTGTCAGCATGACCGGATTCGCCGAGGCGCATGGCAGCCGCGAAGGCGCGCGCTGGCGCTGGGAAGCCAAGAGCGTCAATGGCCGCGGGCTGGATCTGCGCCTGCGCACGCCGCCGGGCTTCGATGGCATCGAACCCGTGGCGCGGCAGCTGGCGGCCGAACGCTTCAAGCGCGGCTCTATCCAGGTGCAGCTGACGTTCGAAGCGGGCGATGCGGCGCGCGGACTGAAAGTCGATCCGGTGGCGCTCGCCGCCGCCGTGCGTATCGCGCAGGAATTGGCCTCCGAAACCGGCCTGGCACCGGCGCGGATCGACGGCTTGCTGGCGCTGCGCGGCGTCATCGTGCAGGACGAAGTGCTGCCGGTCGAAGCACCGGAGCGCGCCATGCGCGATGCGGCGATCATCGAGACTCTTGCCACTGCGTTCGATGCGCTCGGCCGCGCCCGCGCCAATGAAGGCCACAAGCTGCACGCGGTGCTGGCGGCGCAAATGGACGATATCGCGCGGCTGACCAGGGAGGCGGGCGAACTGGCCGCCACCCAGCCGCAGGCGCTGCGCGACAAGCTCGCGGCGCAGGTCAAGGAAATGCTCACCGGCAGCGGCGTGTCGGAGGACCGGCTGGCGCAGGAAGCCGCGCTGCTGGCCGTCAAGGCGGATATCCGCGAGGAGCTCGACCGCTTGCACGCGCATGTGCACGAGGCGCGCGCGCTGATGGCGTCGGGTGAGGCCGTCGGGCGCAAGCTCGATTTCCTGTCGCAGGAGTTCAACCGCGAAGCCAACACGCTCTGTTCCAAATCGTCCGACATCGCGCTGACCCGCATCGGCCTGGCGCTCAAGGCCACGATCGACCAGTTCCGCGAACAGGCCCAAAATGTCGAATGAGCACGTAGCATGAGCGGCGAGATCAAGCGCCGCGGCCTGATGCTGGTACTGTCCTCGCCCTCGGGCGCGGGCAAGACGACTTTGTCGCGCAAATTGTTGCAGTCCGACCCCGGCATCGTCATTTCCGTGTCGGCGACGACCCGTCCCAAGCGGCCGAACGAAGCCGATGGCCGCGACTATCACTTCGTCACGCCGCAGAAGTTCGACGCGATGGTGAAGGCGAACGAATTTTTCGAGCATGCGAGTGTGTTCGACCATCGCTACGGCACCTTGAAAAAGCCGGTGACGGACTCGCTGGCTGCCGGGCGCGATGTTCTGTTCGACATCGACTGGCAGGGTACGCAGCAGCTGAAGGAACGCACGCGCGAGGACCTGGTCAGCGTGTTCGTGCTGCCGCCGAGCCATGACGAACTGGAGCGGCGCCTGAAAACACGCGCCCAGGACAGCGACGAGGTCGTCGCCAGGCGCATGGCCAAGGCGGCGAGCGAGATCAGCCACTGGCCGGAATACGACTATGTTATCGTAAACCGCGATCTCGATCGCGCGCTCTCGCAGATCAAGTCGATCCTCGATGCCGAACGTGCCCGCCGCACGCGGCTGATCGGCGTCGGCGAGTTCGTCGCGGAATTGATGAAGTAGCGCCCTCACCCGAACGGCGCGATGCGCCGTTCGACCTCTCCCGCAAAGAACGGGAGAGGTCAGACACTGATTTACCTCTCCCGCTTGCGGGAGGGGTCGGCGATCGCGCAGCGAAAGCCGGGTGAGGGGATCAGTTCAAGTTCACCCGGTACACCTTCTTCGCCGTGCCGCTGAACAGCGCGGTCTTCTCGCTCGGCGAATAGTTCGCTGCGACGCGCTTGAAGGCGTTCCACAGCGAAACATAGTCGCAGCCGAAGCGGTCGACCGGGAAGTTGCTCTCGAACATGCAGCGTTCGGCGCCGAACGCCTCGATGCAAGCTTCGAGATAGGGCTTCCACTGCTTGGCCAAAGTCTCCGACGACGGATCGGGTTCGGCCATGCGCAGCTTCCAGCCGGCGAACGGCATCGGCAATCCGCCGGCCTTGACGTAGACGTTGGCGCATTTCGAGAGCGTCCTGATGCTCTCGCGCCAGATGCCGAAGCGTTCCTCGCGCTTGTTCTTGTATGTGCCGATGCCGAGCGGCGTGCCGACATGGTCGAGCACGATGGTCGTCTCCGGGAATGCGCGCGCCAGATCGATCAGGTCCGGCAGCTGCGGCTCGAGCAGCCAGGCGTCGAACGACAGGCCGAGCTTGTGCAGCACCTTGAAGCCTTCGCGGAATTTCGCGTCGCGATAGAGACCGGGAGTATTGCGTCCGCCAAGCGGTCCCAGCACGCCGGGATCGGCGTCGTACGACGCGCTCTGCCGGATACCGCGGAAGCGTCCGTGACCGGCGGCGATGTGGGAGCGCAGCACGTCTTCCGCCGCCGCCCCGATACGCAGATCGACATGGCCGACGATGCCGGCGCAGGCGCGCAGCTCGCCATAGAGGCCGCTCGCCGTCATCGCGGCGACGCCGTTGACGAACTCCGTCTCGCCGACGCATTTGAGCGCATCGGGTCCGTCGGCGCGGTACATCGCGCCGCACTCCATGTAGACCGTGCCGCGGATGTTGTGGCCGCTCTTCAGGTCGGCCAGCAGCTGGTCGAGCAGGTAGCGCGGCGTGTTGCGGATGATGTCCATGAAGCCGTGATCGGACGGCGGCAGGTTGCGCAGGATCTCCGTCGGCCGGTCCCACATATGATGATGCGGATCGACGATCGGCAGATCCGGTTCGAGAATGGCTTCGGGCATGAACGTCTCCTCTTCTTGTCATCCCCGGCGAGCATCGCGCGTGTGCGCGCGATGTGAGGGAAGGGGACCCAGGTCGTTACGCCATCCGAGTCCAAAAAATCGCTCCAACTCTGTCGTCGGCTCCTGACAGGTCGTGACTACGTGGGTCCCCTTCCCCTCACGCCGCGTTGCGGCGTTCGGCCGGGGATGACAGCAAGACTTAAGGTGTCAGCACCACTCTTCCCGTGATCTTGCCTTCGCGCAGGTCGTCGAGTGTCTGGCTCGCGGCGCTGAGCGGGCGTTTGCTGAACGGGATCGGATCGACCTTGCCGGCCTTGACCAATTCCATCATCTCCTTGGTCTCGCCGAGCGAACCGGTCATCGAGCCGCCGATCGAGATGGTGCGGAACGGGAACATCGGCAGCGGCATCGACATCGAACCGCCGAACAGGCCGACGATGATCACCTTGCCGCCGCGCCGCACGCACTGGCTGGCAAAGGCGAAGCTTTTCTCCGAGCCGACGAAATCGACCACCGCATAGGCGCCGCCCTTGGTGTCGGCCATCAGCTGCTTGGCGGCGTTCGGATCCTTGGTGTTGTAGGTCGCGCTGGCGCCCGCCTTCTTCGCGGCGTCGAGGCGCCCTTCGTCGATGTCGGCAGCGAGCGGACCTTTGCCGAACAGCGCCTTTGCGAACTGCACGCCCATCATGCCGACGCCGCCGCAGCCGACGACCAGAACCTGATCGTCAGGTCCAAGCTTGCCGACTTTCTTCATCGCGGCGTAGCCGGTGAGGCCGGAACACATGTAAGCCGCGCCGAGCGCCGGATCTGTCTTGCCATAGTCGATGAGATATTTGGGATGCGGCACCATGCAGTGCGTCGCGTAGCCGCCGGCCACGCCGCTCGAACAGCCGAGCTGACGCGGACCGCCGACGCAGAGATTTTCCTCACCGCGCAGGCATGACGGACACTTGCCGCAACCGATCCAGGGGAAGGCCGCGAAGCGCTGTCCGACCTTGACGTCCTTCACGTCCGGACCGACCGCGACAACTTCGCCTTCGATCTCGTGTCCGAGCGTGTGCGGCAGCGTCATATTGGCCAGTGGCAGCTTGTTGCCGCCGCCCATGTCGAAATAACCGTCATGGATGTGGACGTCGGAATGGCAGACACCCGCATTGCGGACCTTGAGCAGGACTTCGGTGCCGGTTGGCGTCGGCGTCGGTGTCTCGACCAGTTGCAGCGGCTTGCCGAATTCCGTGATCGCCTGACTTTGCATGCGCGTCTCCCTTGGATTTTTATAGCTTGTCGAGAGTGTGGCACGGTGGTCCTGAGAGGCTCAACCGTTATCGAACGCAATCGGCGACATTTCGACAAAATCCCCCTGTCATGG
>JANYBR010000164.1 GCA_025360685.1 Pseudomonadota bacterium | reverse complement strand
CTCTCGTGCTCGTCGACGATCATGATGTCGTGGCTCATTCCCCGCCTCGGCGTGTTTCACGATCAATATCCCGATATCGAATTGCGGTTCAACACGAACTATGACCGCATCGACTTCGTGCGCGACGAGATCAGCGTCGCGATAAGAAACAACATGATCGAGCCTCCGAAGGAGGTCATCATCAAGGACATGGTGGACGAATGGATAGGCCCGGTCTGCTCGCCGGAATACGCAGCGAAGCACTTCACGGCTTCCAGTGAACTGGATCGATGTATTCTCCTCGGCAGCAAGACGCGTCCGGGCGGCTGGGTGGACTGGGTCAAGATGTCTGGCCAATCCCGCGAACTGCGGGTTCAAAAGTCCTATGATCATTTCTACATGTTGATTCAAGCTGCAGCGTGCGGGCTCGGTGTGGCAATGGTGCCAAAGATTCTCGTACTGGATGATCTGCGTTCGGGAAAGCTCGTTGCCCCACTCGGCTTTGTCGCAGGTCCATTCAAGATCGTGCTCTGGGTTGCGCCGCATTTGCGCGCGCGTCACGAAACCAAGGCGCTCGTCGACTGGCTGACAAGGGAATTTCGCAGACCCGGCATGCAAGGTGACGCCATCGAGCGCGTTGCGGTGATCCCATTGCGCGCGGCCCTGGCATGATAGCTTTGGAGTCAAAAGGACACTGAGGCGGGAACTTAGCGGCAACCACAATCTCTTGCCTTCGCCAGTTCGCTCAATGAATTGGAAACTCGTCGTAGAAGCCAAGCAGTTGTTCGACAAGAAAGCCCGGCTGTTCTTCGGCGATCCAGTGCCCGCAATTCCTCACAAGCCCGCCGCGCACGTTCTCGGCAACCCGGTGAAGTGACTCGATGCATTCGAGACCACGCCCGAAGCTCATGTCGCCGCCAAGCGCCAGCACCGGCATTTTCAGCTTGCCGTTGTGTGACAGAATGTTCCTGTTGTCCTCTGCATCGCGAGGAAGTGCCCGATAAATTTCGAGCAGCGCACGAAATGCGCCCGGCTTCTTGTAGGTGCGCAGGAACTCGGCCTTGTCTTCCTCGGAAATGCAGTTCGGGCGATGACCATAGTTTTCGAACAACCAGTTGATGACCATTTCCTCGCGGCCGAAGCAAAGCTGTTCCGGCAGATCGAGGGTGCGGAAAAAGGCATGATGCCACCGCCGCCCGCCCTGAGAAAAGTCGCCGCCGTCGCCGGGGATGACGACGTCGAGGATGGTGAGCGTTCTGACGGCATCGGGATGATGCGCCGCGACCGAGAACGCGACAGGGCCGCCCCAGTCGTGTCCGACGAGATGAAACTTCTTGAACCCGAGATGATCGATGACCAGTTCGGCGATGTCAGACCCAAGCGTTTTCTTGTCATAACTGCCCGCAGGCCGGGAAGAATCGCCGAGGCCGCGCAAGTCTGGAGCGATCACCGTGTACTTTTCTGCCAACCGTGGCGTCACATAACGCCACTCGTGCGATGTCTGTGGAATGCCATGCAGCAGGACGACCGGTTCGCCGTGTCCCGACCGACGATAGTGCAGCGTTGCGCCTGAAACGTCGGCGAAATGACCAGTGTTTTGAGACATCAGGGACCTACGCCAGCTTTCCGGTCGATTCTTCCAGGAGCGCCCAGGCTTCTTCGCCAAACTTGCCCTTCCACTCGGCGTAGAAGCCGGATTTACTGAGCGTCTCGCGGAATGGCGCTGGGTCGACGTCGTTGAAAATCAAACCCTTGGCCGCAAGATCGCCCTTGAGAGCTGTGTTCTGCCGGGCGATTTCGTCTCGCTCCGCAACGGCGTTGCTGTTGATGATCGTCGAAACCTTTTCCTTCAGATCGGTGGGGACGCCCTGCCATGCGCGCCGGTTCACGAGAAACCACCAGCCGTCCCACATATGATTGGTCAACGAGCAATATTTCTGCACTTCATACAGTTTTGCGGCGGAGATGATCGCCGGCGGGTTCTCCTGTCCATCGACAACTTTGGTCTGTAGCGCCGAGTAGACTTCCGCGAAATTGATGCCGGTTGGCGAAGCCCCGAGCGCCTTGAACAGCGACGTCCACAGCGCGCTCACGGGAACGCGCATCTTGAGGCCCTGCAGGTCCGCCGGCGTCACGATCGGTCGAACGCTGGTCGTGACCTGACGGAAGCCGTTATCCCAGATCTTGTCCATGACCACGAGACCGGTCTTGTCGATCTGCGAGCGCAAGTGTGCTCCGAACTTGCCGTCGAGCGCATTCCACAGGGTTGGATAATCCTTCCAGGCGAAGCCGACTCCCCAGATCGCCGCCGACGGAATCAGCGTCGA
>JANYBR010000152.1 GCA_025360685.1 Pseudomonadota bacterium | reverse complement strand
CGCGCGCCGCCGCCCGCCAGCACCAGGCCGACCGCGCGGCCCGAGATGAAGCGCGCCAAACGGCGAATATCGTCGGGCTTGCCAGCGCGCACATGATGATGCGACTCGAACAGACCGCTGCGCACCGCGAAATGCTCCGGCAGGTTCTCGTTCTTGTCGGTGGGATGCAGCAGCAGCAATTGCGGCAGGCCGCTGGCGCGCTCCTTGAACGCCGGCAGGTCCGGCGACTGCGCCGGCAGCGGCTCGTCGACCCGCGCCAAGAGGAAGATGCGATCGGCCTGGCGCAGGCACTGCTGGGTCCAGGAACTGTTCGGCGAGTCGCCTCGATAGAAGACGATGTCGTGCGCGGTTTCGAAATTGTTGAACCACTCCGCCGATTGGTCGGCGCAGCTCGCATCCAGCACCGCCGCCTTCGAACCCATGTTGACGAGCGCGCCGGCCAGGCGATGCGCGATCGGCTGCTGGTCGAGTCCGGGTTGCAGCGGCACGATCGCAAAAGTCTTGGGCCGCGCCACGTCGGTGCCGCTGCGGGTGGTTTCCTGCAAACGCCGCACGAGAATGCGCATCATGTTGAGCATCACCCGCGGATGCCGGGCGATGAGCGAATCGAAGGCTTCGGGCGGAACGCGCAGCAGTTCGCTGTCGCGCATCGCGACAATCTGCGCGGTGTGTTCCGAGTCGCCGGAGATCATCGACATCTCGCCGACCGTTTCGCCGGCGGGGATATGCGCCACCAGGCGGCGCTTGCCGCGATCGTCTTCGGCGAACACGCCAAGGCTGCCGGTGATCACCAGAAAGACGGCGCGTTCGTTCTCGCCGTCGCGCTTGAGCAGCATGCCGCCGGGAAGGCCAAACCAGTTCGCGTCCGACAGAAGCTTCTTCAGCGCGGCGTCGCTGACATCGTCAAGAAGCGGAAAGCTGCGCAAGTGCTTGCGCAACGATTCCGGGTAGACCGTGTCCGGTCCGATCTTGAAGGACGAGAGAAAAGCCATATTCATCGCACGAAGCTGCCCCTCCTTCTAACTCACCAGGCGGTCCAACCGCCATCGACGGTAAGGGTCGAGCCGGTCATGAAAGTGGACGCCCGTGACGCCAGAAACAGCAGGGGGCCAGCGATCTCTTCGGCGCGGCCGAGCCGTCCGAGCATGGTTCGGCCGGCCAGGCGCGCGGCGAAGTCGGGATCGCGCGCCTGAACTTCGCTCCTCGGAAACGGCCCTGGCACGAGCGCGTTCACGCGAATGTTTTCGGGGCCAAGCTCGGCCGCAAGGTGACGCGTGAGCTGAAGCAAGGCCGCCTTGGCCGCACCATAGTGGAAAGGGCTGGCGTCGCTCGGTCTGGCGTAGAGCCGGGAGTCGGGTGCCACCAGACCGTACATGGACGCGATGTTAACCACGCTCGCCTCGCCGACTTCCGCGGCGGCAGCACACAGCGCGCTGCGCGCGGCACGCACCGTCTCGAACGAGGCTGTCACCGCGCTGGCATAGGTCGCTGCGAAGTCCGCCGGCTCGAGCGCATCGAACGGTTTTGGCGTCATACTGATCGCATTGTTCACCAGGATGTCGAGGCGCGGCAGAGCTTTGAAGAACGCGCGGACCTTGGTGACATCGGCGACGTCGAACGCGGCGCGCTCGACCGAATGACCTTCGGCGCGCAACGTGGCCTCGAAATCCTTCAGATGGTCGTCGTTTCGTGCGTTGACGATCACATGCGCGCCGGCACCGGCGAGTGCGCGGCTCATCGCGCTGCCCAGATGGCCGGCCGCGGCGGACACGAACGCCACGCGCCCGTCGAGACGAAACAGCGTCTGCGGCGCGAATTGCGTCAGAATCCGGGTGGCATCGTGCCGCCCCATGAATAAGCCTCCGCCCCTGTTGCAGGCGACACTGTCATAGAGGGGTAAACGTGGCGTTAGCGTGAACGAAGCGTTAATCGGCCATTCAGCTTGTTAGAACCGGCCAATTTGCAAGCCGATTACATCCGACCACTACCGTCAGCGCTGCGCGTATCGGCAGCACTATCTCCCGTGCGGACCTGTCACGCGCAACCGTCGATCAACCTGAACCGGGGAAGTTCAGGTGACAGCCATAGTGCGGAGGCTTGAACCTGCACAACTCATCTGGATGTGTACTGTGATGTCATAAATGTTTATTGTCATATACTTAGTATTTCACTTGGCATGTCTTGAGCCTCCCATCGATTTGGGTCATGGTTTCCACACGCGTGCGTACCGTGTGACGGGTGGCAAGCCGCCCTCGAAGTGCGTTCAACAAAAATGATCGTGAGGCGTGTGGACGTATCCGTTCATGCACGGCGTCGGGCTTTGTCCGCTTGGAGCCTTGGCCGGCATCAAACCTGTGACGGGTCGCGTGCTGGTTGAAAGCAATCCGATTTTCTCATTCCCTCGTCCGCGCCGCGCGGCGAACCGAACAAGGAAGAGCACAGATGAACATTGTGGAAGAATTCAAACTCACATCTGTTTCGGGAAACATCGCGCAACTGGCGGCCGACCCGTTTGCGCCGGTCGATCAACTCGTCGGAAAATGGAAGGGCCATGGATTCAACCAGATCTGGCGGCCGTTTCACGGGGTGCAGGATCGCTTCCTGGAGCTGAACGAGACGATCGAGCAGCTCGAGTTCGATTTGATCCCCGGTGACATTCCAAATCGCGGTCTGCTGCAAGCGGACATCAACCTGCATGGCGTGCGGTATCTGCAACAGATTCAAGATGCCCATGTGAAGGGTCCAAACGGGAAGCCAGCCGGCATACATATCGAGCCGGGACTGTGGCTAACCATCCCCGACACGACGAACCCGCAGAACCCGAGGACAGTGGCGCGGCAGGCGAACATCCCACACGGAACATCGATTGTCGCTCAAGGAACCGAGCTTCCCGTGCTCAATGGCGCACCGCCTTTCGCGCCCGCCAGCATCACACCTTTCACGATCGTGCCGCCCCACACGCAAATCCACTTTCCGGAGGTGAACCTTGGGGTTCCAACAGTGTTCCGCACGCCGCCCGCCGACATTCCCAACGTGACTCAGGCGATGGTCAACAATCCCAATATCGTGCTCGCGCAAGGCATCGCCGGGAAGAACATCGTCTCGACCACGACCTTGAAGATTTCGACCGTCCCGCTCAATCCGCCCTCCACCGGCGGCGGCACGTCGAACATTGCGTTCCTGCAGGGCGCAGCCGGCGGCCCGAATGCACTGGCGGCGCAAGTCGATGCAATCTTCTGGATCGAGACGATCAAGGAGCCGAGCGGCGCCATCAAACACCAGCTTCAGTACACGCAAACAGTTCTATTGAACTTCAACGGTTTGAGCTGGCCGCACGTTTCGGTGGCCACGCTCTTGAAACAATAGGCCGTCCGTAGCGCAGCGAATCTTGGAGTCTCAGTCAGCCCCCAGAATCTTCCAGACGCTGGAAACGCTGTAGATCGCCTCGCCGCGCACCGTGAAATCACCGCGCAGGAAGATCAGCGAACGCGTGCGCCGCGTCAGTACCGGAGCCACCTCGACCAGATCGCCAATCTTTGCGGGCGCGAGAAACTGCGACTGCATGTTGAGCGTGACGCAATTGGCGTGGTCGCAGGCATCCCACGCCGCCTGCCCGAGAGCCGCATCGGCAAACGTCATCAGCATGCCGCCATGGATAATGCCGCGCATGTTGACGTGCCGTGCGTCGACCACGAAGGCAAAACGCCTTGCGCCTTTCGGCCCCTGCTCGAAAACCGGTCCGACATGGATCTCGAACGGATCGATGAGATGGGTCTGCGTGAAACCGGGTGGCGGAGAAACTGTCATCGTCAGGCGATCTTCCAAAGGCCGGTGGCCGAGCCGAGCACACGCTCGCCTGCGACAATATCGGCTGACAGAAAGATCATCGTCCGTGTCTGGCGGGTCACACGCACGCGCGCTTCGATCACATCGCCGAGCTTTCCGGGCGCGATGAAGTCGCAGGACA
>JANYBR010000150.1 GCA_025360685.1 Pseudomonadota bacterium | reverse complement strand
GGTGCTGATAAAAGGCGTGCTCTGCGTTGAAAAATCGCGCCGTGGCGTAATTGGTGAATTGAAATAGCTGCGTGCCGGACATCTCGTCCGAGCCTTGCTGTCCTTTCAGGACAGCGTCGGCCACCGCCGGATCGGTGCACGCCAGCATGAGATCGACAATGCGCGTAGCCCTCGCCGCCCGGATCGAGGCTTGCTGGTTTCGTTCCGCCTGCTTCACTTGCAAGCTGAGATAAATCAGCGACACCAGCACGGCGAAGCCGCTGACCAGGCTGCCGATGGCTGCGACGTCGGAAGGTGACATGAAATACCTCTTAGATGAACAGGCCCGCGCGCATGGTAGTGGGAGACGAGCCGGGCGGACAGGCTAGGACGCAGCCTGTGACCTCTCGGCAGCAACGCCTGCTTTCCATTGGGCAAGCAAGTCGACGGCCGGCGCAACGGATACTTCGGACAGGAGCTTGTCCATGAACGCGACGAACTCGCAGCCGAAGTTTGGCCTCTGGCTTTTGTACATTGCCCGCATGCCGGTGGCGTTCAACATCATCTTCATTCTTACGACAAAGCGATCAAACGCGGCCTTGTCAAATGCTCCTTCTCTGTATTGGTAGAAGGCGTCCTCGGCGTTCGACAATCTCGCGACCATGTAGTTTGTGAACTGCCACAGCTGCGTCGCCGAAATATCCAGGTCGCCGTGTGTTCCTTTCCGCACCGCTTCGGCCCAGGACGGTTGGGCAGACGCCAGAGCGATATCGACGATGCGCGCCGCTCTGGTATGGCGGATCGTAGCCTGCTGCGTCCGTTCCGCTTGCTGTACCTGCGCGTTCACCTGCCGCAGTTGGAAGTAGAGGAAGATCAGCGAAACAAGGACCGCGAGGCCACTGACAAAGCTGCCGAGTGATGCGAGGTCGGAGAGGCTCATGAGATTCCCTCAAGCGTTGCTTCGGTGCCCGGGACGATACCCCAGCCACGGACGGCCGGAAGAGGCTGATGTTCCCGGTGGGTGGTCTTCGGCGAGCGTTTCTGGAATGATCCGCCCGACCTGGGGGGACATTCCATGCACGGCACACTCGAGCGGCCGACGGTCCGGCACGTCTACCAGAACCATCATCTCGACACGAAACGCTGGGACGGCTTTGTGCCGCGCGCCGACGACATCGTCATCTCGACCTCCTACAAGGCGGGAACGACGCTGACGCAGACCATCGTCGCCAACCTGTTGTTCCCCGATGGCGACCTGCCCGGCCCGGTGACGGAGTTCATGCCCTGGCTGGACATGCGCGCGGCGCCGCTCGAAGTGGTCCGAGCCACGCTCGAAGCGCAGACGCACAGGCGCTGCCTCAAAACGCATCTGGCGCTCGACGGCTTGCCGTTCTTCGACGAAATCAAATACGTCGTGGTCGGACGCGATCCGCGCGACGTTTTCATGTCGCTGGTCAATCACTATGGCGAGCACACGCCGCTTGCCATCGATATGTTGAACAATACGCCGGGCCGCGTCGGCGATCCTTTCCCGGCCTATGACGGCGACATCCACAAGCTGTGGCACAACTGGATCACGCGCGGCTGGTTTGAGTGGGAAAGCGATGGCTACCCCTACTGGTCTCACTTGCATCATGCCAAGACCTGGTGGGAGTTCCGCCACCTGCCGAACATCCGCTTCATCCACTACGCAGATCTGCGCCGCGACCTTGAAGGCGAGATGCGCAGTCTCGCAAAGTGGCTGGACATCGCGGTGCCGCAAGACCGCTGGCCGGCCGTGGTCGACGCCTGCCGCTTCGAGACCGTGAAGGCCCATCCTGAGAAAGTTGTGTCCCAGATGATGACGGCTCTATGGAAGGACGGTGCGCAAACCTTCATTCACAAGGGCACCAACGGTCGCTGGAAGGACGTTCTGTCGAGCGACGAACTGAAGCTCTATGACGCGGCGATGCGCAAAACCTTGCCGCCGGATTGCGCGAGCTGGCTCGAACAGGGCGGGCCGGTCGGCTAGAGCAAGATACCGATACGACGATATGCGAAATTGTTCTCGCCGCCGCCGTCGGCGATTGAAGCGCGTCGGGCGCAATTCACGTCGACAGGCCCGGCGCCAGAAGCGAGAAGACCGTCGACACAGGCCTTGAATTTCCGGCTGCTGTCAGGGCGCGTGGCTTTCCAATTGTTCCAGAACAGCTGCGTCCCCGGCAAAGTCATCGCCCGCGCAATGTCGGCGCTGACGCTGGCAAACTGGTCGTGATTGAGCAGTCCATCCTGGTGCTGTCCAAACGTGTCTTCCCAGCTGCCGACAACCGCGCGCGACGATAACCGATTTTCACCGCTGCACGTCACTGGCCGCCGGGCGATGGAGGCATCCGCTCGCCGCCTGCTAGGATGTGTCGCCGGCACGATTGGCCGGTGCGCGATTGTTTTCTGGAGGCAAGCATGAGCTATGATCGGATAGCGTTGGTGGCGGTCGTGGTGGCCGGCCTGGGTTTTGGCATATGGCAGCATGGCGCGCGCGCAGCGTCGCCGACCGCGGCGCTTGGTGGCGTCGACGGAACGATCGATTCCAGAGGCAATGCCACGGTGTGGGTGTTCGGGTCCGATCGTACGATCCGGGTCTGTTCGGCATTGATACCGGCGACCGCCGATCAGCGACCGATCTGCAGCAAGACCGCGACGGTGCCGTAGATTCGGGCGGGCCTGTCCCGATTCCGTGCCACTCTTATGAATGCGGCGTCCAGGCGTCGGCGCGCGCTTGCGCCTGTTGCCAGGCCTGTTCGTTCAGCAAACTATCGAGCTGCGCCTGCAACGCCGCCGGGATGTTCGGCAGGCCGAGTGCCATGCGTGCGCCATTGCCGTGATAGATGAGCGCCCACATGCCGGCTTGCACCGGATCGCGCTCCACGCCATTGCCGTCGAGATACAGCCTGACCAGGCTGGCTTGCGCCTTGGGCAGGCCGCGGTCCGCGGCGGCGATGATGTTCGTGGCCGCCTCCTGCTTGAGGCTTGCAGCGTGCGCCGCATCGG
>JANYBR010000092.1 GCA_025360685.1 Pseudomonadota bacterium | reverse complement strand
GGCTTCGAGCCGGACCGCATCGGCGGTGTCAGGAAGTTGGCCGACCGTCTGGCCGCGGGCGAACGCTGGGATGGCGTATTCAATTTCTGCGAGGGGCTGAAGGGCATCTCGCGCGAGGCGCAGGTGCCCGCGCTGCTGGAGGCCTTCGACATCCCCTACGTCTTCTCCGATCCGCTGACGATGGCGCTCACGCTCGACAAGGCGCTGTGCAAGCGTGTCGTGCGCGACTGCGGCATCCCGACCGCGGACTTCGAGGTGATCGAACGCATCGAGGATGTCGCGAACATCTCGCTCGCCTTTCCGCTCTTTCTCAAACCGCTGGCGGAGGGGTCGGGCAAGGGCATCGACGCCAATTCCAGGGTCGACGATCCTGAGGCGCTGAGACGCACCGCCGCCGAGTTGCTGCGAAAATTTCGCCAGCCTGTGCTGGTCGAAACGTTTTTGTCCGGGCGCGAATTCACCGTGGCCATCACCGGCACGGGCGAGGACGCCGCCGTGCTCGGCGTCAGCGAGATCGTCAAGAAGGCCAACTATGTCGGCGAAGGCTATGGCTTCGAGAACAAGGAGTTCTGGGAAGACAAGGTCGAGATCATCGGCGCGCCGGCCGCGGACGCGAGCGTCGCCGCAGAGATCGCGCTGGCGGCGTGGCGTGTGCTGCGCTGCCGCGACGGCGGACGCATCGACATCCGTTATGACGGGTGCGGCAAGCCGCACTTCATCGAGGTGAACCCGCTTGCCGGCCTGCGCCCGGACTATTCCGACATGTGCTTCATCGCGGCGCGCGAAGGCGTGTCCTACCGCCAGTTGATCGGCAAGATCATGGATTCCTTCCTCAAGCGCTATCCGCATCTTGCCCTGCGCCGCACCGTGGACGCCTGACATGCGCGTTCTGGTTCTGCATTCCGATGTCGCGCCGGGTGCGCCACCGGACGAACTCGACACCTTGATCGCGGCCGAAGCTGTAGCCCGGGCGCTCAAGAAACTCGGCCACGACTTTGTGCTGGAGCCCTTCACGAGCGATCCGGACAGGTTGGAGCGGATGATGGATCGCATCGGCCCCGACATTGTGTTCAATCTCGTCGAGGGTATCGATGGTCTTGGCCAGCACGCGCCGATTGCGCCACGCATGCTGGACGATTACGGCGCCGTGTTTACAGGCGCAGACGCCGTCGCAATGGCCGTCACCAACGACAAGCCGCTCACCAAGCGCCGCCTGCGAGAGGCTGGTGTGGCAACACCGGAATGGAGCGAACCTCCCGACTGGCGTGGCTTGAAGGACGGCACCTACATCGTCAAGTCGGCGCTGGAGGATGCCTCCTTTATGCTCGACGATCGGAGCGTGGTGACCGGCAAGGAGAAGGTGAAGATCCGCGCCGCCGATTGTTACCTGAAGCATGGCGGACGCTGGTTCGCGGAGGAATTTATCGACGGACGCGAGTTCAACATCGCCGTGCTGCAAGCGCCGGACGGTCCCGAACTATTGCCCATGGCGGAGATGGTGTTCGAGTCCTGGCCCGCCGGCCGGCCGTGCATTGTCGGCTACACTGCCAAATGGGACGAAGCGTCGCTCGAGTCCGTGCAGACGGTTCGTCACTTCGGCGTGGAGGAGAACGAGCCGGTGCTGGCGGAAAAGCTGCGCTCTGCCTGCAAGAAATGCTGGAAGATTTTCGATCTGACCGGCTATGCCCGCGTCGATTTCCGCGTCACGGCACAAGGTGAGCCGCTGGTCCTGGAAATCAACACCAATCCCGGTATTGCACCGGACGCGGGATTCGCAGCCGCGGCGGCAAAAGCTGGAATGCGCTACGACCAGCTCATAGCTCGGATACTGGAGGCGGCCAGGTTGCGCTGATGGCAACGATCGGGCTGTCGCGCGAATATCCGTGTCGCACCGGCGCGCCGGCAATTCACGCCGTCGACCCGGCGATCTTCGCACTGCGCTACTTCATGAGTTGTATGGCCTGCGGCTTCTGCAACGACCAATGTTGCGATCATGGCGTCGACGTGGACTTGGAAAACGCCCAGAGACTTCTGGGTTTGGGCCCGGAGTTTGAGGCGCGAGTCGCGGCACCATCCTCCGAATGGTTCACGCGCGACCCCGTCTGCGATGAGGAATTTCCTTCGGGTACGCATGTCCGCACGCGGGTCAGGAATGGCAAATGCGTGTTCGTCAGCACCGGCGGACGCGGTTGCTCGATCCATGCCTATTGCCTGGAGAAAGGCATCGACTATCACACACTCAAGCCCATGGTTAGCACGCTCTTCCCCGTCACGTTCGAGCGCGGCGTTCTTGTGCCGAGTGCCGAAGCGGTCGACGGCAGCCTGATCTGCAGCGGCAAAGGCGCGACCTTGTACGAGGGGGTGCGCGGTGAGCTGGAGTACTATTTTGGCGTGGAGTTCGTCGCTGAGCTCGACGCGCTCTACACAATTGTCATGGCCAGTGAGGCCGGCCCGCGTCCTTCGACAGGCTCAGGATGAGGGCTTTGGTCTGATCATCATCCCGGTCCGCACGCTGGCGCTCCGAACTGTCGAAGGATGGATGATGGGCGCAACTACAAAATTCGCAGCTAAACCGCTTCGATCTTTGATGCCAGTTCGCGGCCGACGCGGTGCTCGCGAAAGGCGATGAAGACGCCTGCCGCCGTGACAATTGCCGCTCCGATCAGCACCAGCAGAGCCGGAACCTCTCCGAAGATCGCAAGGCCGAACGCCACGGCCCAGATCATGGAGGTGTAGTCGAACGGCGCCAGCAGGGAGGGTTCGGCGTAGCGGTAGCTGAAAGTCATGGCGATCTGCCCGACTCCGCCGCAAAGGCCAGCCATGACGAGCCACGCGGCGCTGTTCCAGGAGAGCGGCACCCGCCACCACAGCATGCTCAGGGCGCCCACCGCGGCGCAAAACAGCATGAAGTAGAACACAATCGTTTCGCTTTTCTCGGTCGCACTCATCTGGCGGATGTAAATGACGACAAACGCCGAACACAGGGCGCCGGTCAGAGCCAGACCCGCACCAGCCGAAAAGCCATGCGCGAGAATGCCGGACATTCCGCCATGCGGCTGGATCATGAGCATCACGCCGGCAAAGCCGATGACGACGGCGCCGCCGCGATAGGGTCCGATCGTCTCCTTCAGCACCAGAGCGGCGAGTACCACGGCAAAGATCGGTTGCACGAAGCCGAAGGCCGTTATGTCCGCGAGAGGCAACAGCTTCAGGGCGGCGAAATTGAGAAACATGCCGGACGCTCCAACTGCCGAGCGAAGGAGATGCAGCGATGGTCGGTCCGTCCGCACCATCCGTGCGAACCCGACAGTGTACGCGGCGAGAATGAACAAAGGGACGAGCGCAAAGAAGGCGCGAAAGAAGACGACCTCGCCGACGGGCACGGCCCCGGCCAGCTTGATGCCGACATATTGCAGGGAAAAGGCGAGCGTTGCGCCGGTCTTCAGCGCGATGCCCCGGCTGGTGTGGCGCATGCGCGGATCCTATAGCCAGCCGCGGCGCTTGAACCACGCATAAGGCAGAATGCCTGATATGACGATCACCAGCAGCGCGACGGGATAGCCGATCTCGGCCGCGAGTTCGGGCATGAAATGGAAATTCATGCCCCAGATCGATGCGAACAAGGTCGGCGGCAGGAAGACGATCGACGCCACCGACATGATCTTGATGATGTTGTTCTGGTCGATGTTGATCAGGCCGAGCGTGGCATCGAGCAGGTAGTTGAGCTTGCTGCCGAGGAACGAGGTGTGATCCTGCAACGACTGCACGTCGCGGGTGAGCGTCTTGATGTGGGTGCGCACGTCCTTGTTGGGCTTGCCGTCCATCGCCGGAGTCAGGAATGACAGCACGCGGCTGACGCTGAGCAGGCTTTCGCGCATCTTGCCGGTCAGATCGTGCTTGCGGCCGAGGCGGCGCAGGACGTTCTGAAAGTCCTTGGACTGCATGGAGGTGCCATCGGGCGGCTGGAAAATGTCCTTGGAAATCGCCTCGATCTCCGCGCCAGCCCGTTCCAGGACGTCGGCCATCCGGTCGACGATCACATCGAGCAGCGACATCAGCACCATGTCGGCGCGAGGCACGATCGAACTGCTCCTCTCGCAACGTGCGGCAAAGGTCTTGAAGGGTTGCGGATCGATGTACCGGACGGTGACCAGCCTCTCCTGTGTCAGCACGAAGCTGACCACGTCGGCGGTCGGCGCGTCCGAATCGGCGTTGGACAGGATCATCGCCGTCAGGAATATCGCACCGCCTTCCTGATAGAGGCGGCTGGAGACCTCGATTTCCTCCATGTCGGCGCGTGTGGGCATCTCGACGCCGAGCAGCGCATTCACCTTGAGGCGCTCGTCATTCGTCGGATTGAACAGGTCGATCCAGATCGCGTTGGTGGCAATGGGTTCCGCATCCGGAAGGACAACGCCCTTCAGGCCGCCGTTCTGCTGCTGATAGATCTTCAGCATGCGAGGTCTCGCGAGACGATGGATACGCGGTTTCAGGCTTGCGCACGGACCCTCTCCGCGTGCGGCCGGACCATAGTCCTCTCTTCGGAACGCTGCCAAATCCTTTTTTGCCGGGATGGGCTGTGCGGCGATTTGCGCTTCGTGCCTTGGTCAGCTGTCCTGCCCGATAGGCCGTGACGACGTTTCCGTTCTAGACTTGAGCGTCATCAGTCGAGCGTGCGATGCAGGTTTCCATTCCGACATTCGCAGACGTCGAGGCAGCCGCGGTGCGCATTGCGCCCTGGGCGGTGCGCACGCCGCTGTTCGAAAGCCCCGATCTCAATGCCCGCCTGGGCGGGCGCGTTTTTCTGAAGCCTGAAACGCTTCAGCGCACCGGTTCTTTCAAGATCAGAGGTGCATTGAATGCGGTTCTGCAGATCCCGCTCGAGCGCCGGCCGCAAGGCGTTGTCGCGTTCTCATCGGGCAATCACGCGCAAGGCGTGGCCGCCGCAGCCGCATTGTTCGACATTCCGGCAACCATCGTCATGCCGACCGACGCGCCGACGATGAAGATCGCCGGCACCAGGCGGCTGGGGGCGGAGATCGTTTTCTACGACCGGCACAGGGATGATCGCGAAGCCATGGCCCGCGAAATCATCGCGCGAAGCGGCGCCACGCTTATCCAACCCTTCGACAATGCGATGGTCGTGGCAGGGCAGGGCACGATGGGTCTGGAGATCGCCACCGACGCCAAAGCGCGCGGCGTGACGCTCGATGCCGTGCTCGCTCCGTGCGGCGGCGGCGGGCTGGTCAGCGGATTGGCGCTCGCCTTCTCGGGC
>JANYBR010000090.1 GCA_025360685.1 Pseudomonadota bacterium | reverse complement strand
CGTGCTGCGCCGAGCCCTGTCCTACGCCTCGACATTCGGTGCATTGGTCGTCGGTCATGCGGAAGACCCCGATCTGTCCGAAGGCGCGTCGGTCACGGAAGGCGAATATGCAATGCGCCTCGGGCTTCCCGCCGCTCCCGCGGCGGCAGAAGCCATCATCGTGGAGCGCGACATTCGCCTGGTCGAGATGACCGGCGCGCGTTACCACTTCGGTCAGATCTCAACCCGCGCATCGCTCGATGCAATCGCCGCCGCCAAGAAGCGCGGCCTGCCGATCACCTGCGGGGTCGCCGCGCACAATCTTGCGCTGAACGAATTGGATGTCGGATCCTACCTGACATTCATGAAGGTCAAACCGCCCCTTCGTTCCGAAGCCGATCGGACTGCAATGTTGGAGGGAGTCGCGTCGGGCGTGATCGATGTGATCGTCTCGGGT
The DNA here is from genome assembly GCA_025360685.1 of Pseudomonadota bacterium. GTDB lineage: Bacteria > Pseudomonadota > Alphaproteobacteria > Micropepsales > Micropepsaceae > Rhizomicrobium. Next base: position 2,787 of record JANYBR010000090.1, on the reverse strand, counting down.
CACGATCCCCAGGCCGCCGACACCAAGCGTCAACCCTTCGCACAGGCCGCGTTCGGTGCCGTCGGACTGGAGACGCTGTTGCCGGTCGTACTCGGCCTGCACCATGACGGCCGTGCAAGCCTTAGTTTGCTGCTCAAGGCCCTGACGTCGGCGCCGGCGAAAATTCTCAAGCTGAACTCAGGCACTTTGGCCAAGGGCGCGCCGGCGGATCTGGTGCTGATAGATCTGAACGAGCCCTTTAGCGTGCGCGAAAGCGAGCTGCGCTCGCGGGCGCGCAACACACCGTTCGAGGGGCGCAATTATCACGGCCGCGCCCAGAAGACCTATGTCGGCGGCGAATGCGTGTTCGACCGTAAGGCGAAGCGGTAGGGTATTCATCGCGGCTGTCGTTCCCGGCCGAGCGTGGCGACAGCCATGCGAGGGGATGGAAACCCAGGTCGATGGATCAGGTTCACGCCAACGACCTAGGTCCTGTTCCCTCGGATCGCGACATCGCCGCGATCCTCGCCGGGGATGACCACTCCGCGATTGTTCACGAAGCTGCGCAAGTGAGGTAGTATCGGTCATGACGTTCTAATTCTCGAAGTTCGATCGCCGGTCGCAAACGCAGTAAGCCATGCTCATCCCCTTCCTGTCAGCAACATGGACCGGCGCCACCGCAGCGCTCTTGATCGGCTATCTGTTGGGTTCGATTCCCTTTGGCCTGCTGTTCGCCTTTGCGTTCGGTGAAGGGGACGTACGCAAAATCGGCTCCGGCAGTATCGGCATGACCAATGTGCTGCGCACCGGCAATCGCGCGGCGGCAGCACTGACGTTGCTCTTCGATGCGGCAAAGGGCGCGGCGTCCGTGCTGATTGCGCGCGCGCTGTTCGGCCCGGATGCCGCCCTTTTCGCGGCGTTGGGCGCCTTTCTGGGTCATCTGTTTCCGGTGTGGCTGGGTTTCAGGGGCGGCAAGGGCGTTGCGGTGTCGCTCGGAATTCTTCTTTCGTTGTATTGGCCGGCAGCACTAATGGCTTTGGCCACATGGATCGCCGTCGTTGCGATTTTTCGCATCTCGTCGCTTTCCGCACTGGTCGCGGCCGTGCTGACACCAGTCTACATGTTGCTCTTCCACCGCGGACACGAAGCCGTCCTGGCTGTGCTTCTTGCTCTTCTGGTTCTTGTCATGCACCACGAAAATATTCGCCGCCTGTTGCGCGGCGAAGAGCCGCGTATTGGCGCCAAAAGCAAACCCGCGTGAGCGCGCCCCTTTCGGATGCGCAGCGGCGCGATTGGCTGCGCCTGTCGCGTACGCAGAATGTCGGGCCCGTCACGTTTGCCCAGCTGATCGCGCGCTTCGGGACGGCATCGGCTGCGCTTGCGGCACTGCCGCGGATGGTGCAACGCGGCGGCGGCGACAGGGCGCGTATTCCGCCAATCGACGAGATCACTCGGGAAATCGACGCGCTCGTAAAGCTTGGCGGGCGCATGATCGCATCCTGCGAGCCGGACTTCCCGCGCGGCCTCGCAGCAGCCGAGCCGCCACCGCCGATCGTCTCGGTGCTCGGGCACGTGTCACTTCTGCAACGTGAGATCGTTGCGATCGTCGGCGCGCGAAATGCGTCGGCGCTAGGACGCAAGCTCGCGACAACGATAGCGACCGAACTCTCCCAGGCAGGACTTGTCGTCGCATCGGGGCTTGCGCGCGGCATCGATGCGGCCGCGCATGAGGGCGCGCTGGCCAACGGCACCGTCGCAGTGGTCGCCGGCGGTGTCGACAACATCTATCCGCCGGAAAATGGCGCACTCTACGAACGCATTCGCACACAGGGCTGCATCGTCTCCGAAATGCCGCTCGGCCAGACTCCTCAGGCGCGGCACTTTCCCAGACGCAACCGCATCATTTCCGGCTTGTCGCGCGGCGTTGTGATCGTGGAAGCGTCGGAAGGTTCAGGCTCACTGATAACGGCCAACTTTGCGCTGGAACAAGGTCGAGAGATCTTCGCCGTGCCCGGCTCGCCGCTCGATCCGCGCGCCAAAGGCACCAATCGGCTCATCCGCGAAGGAGCGACATTGACCGAAAGCGCAGCCGATGTGCTGGCTGGATTGCGCCCCATTCTTGGGCACGACTTCTCCGAACCGGAGCGCTCCACTCCGAAGGTTCCGCTCGATGCGGCGGTGCTCGAAGCCGAAGCCGATCGCGTCCGCGCTCTGGTGGAGGAAGCAATTGGGGCAGCACCCGTCGAGGTGGACGAGCTCGTGCGGCTCTGTAAATCGTCAGCCTCGGCAGTGCTTGCGGTTTTGTTGGAGCTCGAACTGGCGGGACGAATCAGTCGTCACTCGGGCAATCGTGTGTCCTTGGCGTAATCGCCGTCCGAGAGCGCCTTGGCCTCCACAGCCGCCAACCCGAGCAGGTGAGCAAGCAAGGCCTGTCCTTGTTGGAGCGCAATTTTCCTAAGCGACTCAATAAGATCACGGGTGTATCGGGCGGTTTCGGCCGGTGTGAGCGCGACGTCCGGTAGCGCTCTTGAGGCTCGCGCCGAAGACTCTGGTGCAGTCATGGTCCAAAACAAATGTGCAGCGTCGACAAGCTAGGCCAAGCGTCTCAAGTATTCAACCAAGAGTTACAATTACTTGCTATTTTGGGATAATTTACAATCTGTAGTTTAGTCATGTCATCCAGGCTGCCGTTGACACTGCTCGCCCCGTTCGATCAGTGTCCCGCCCGCCCGAGAGCCATTTCCTGATTTGGCGCGTTTTTTAAGGCTCACAGGGTTATGACGCCGCGCCCGGAACCCAGTCGAGTAC
>JANYBR010000044.1 GCA_025360685.1 Pseudomonadota bacterium | reverse complement strand
GACCTTTCAACCTCGCCAGCGACTGGTCGTGGCCGGATCCGGCCTCTTCTCTGCGTGCCAAGAGAAGGGCGGGGCGCTGCTACTCTACCGGTGGAATGATGTCGAGGTCGACTGAAAGTCGACCGGTAGAAGCCTGCTGCGCCGGTAACCGCCGGGTTTCCGAGGGATTTTCAATCTCGGGGCGCACTATCACCAGTAATCCTCGGTGAAGGCTGCCGGGAATGTCCGCTCAGGCGGTTCTGAATACCGGTTTCCGGGCGGATCGTGCTTCTCAGAGAAGCCAAGGGTGGGGGGGAACGTCGGTGGCGGCGCGATTAGACTCCTCTTAACGTAGGCAGGAAGTCACTTGTACGGTCGGATCAAGACATACACATCTAATGTTTGTCTAACGTCCCGCGCAAATCGTGCACGATTGAGGCTAACCTGGGAAGATGTAACTTATTGTTATCACTGCACTTCGCTTATCTTCGGTCAGCCTCGGTAACGCTGTTTGTGTGCTCTTAATCAATTGGTCGTAGGTTCGATCCCTACACGGCCCACCACTTACTCCAGCGTCTGTCGGCCGACGACGACCTCGCCTATGCGCAGGCGCTTGAGCGCGCCGCAGTAGAACTGCGGATTCCAAAGAAGGCGCCCACCATCCGATCCGGCGAGGTAATCGCAACGGCGGATGAGACGGACCCGCCGTGGGAAATTGCCAACACCTTGCGAAATCGGAACATGTCAATGGGTTTGAGACACGATTGTTGACGAGTTTAACGAGCAATTGGGTGTGATGGTCGGCGGCGTGATGTCCTTTTTGGGTGGATTAATCCAGGCGGCGGTCGGCCCGCTGGGCGGGCGCGGTGCGATGCCCTTGAAGCGGGCCGGATGAGCGATGAAGGCTTCATCGAGTGTGACACCGCGTTGTTCGGTGAGCGCGGTCGATCGTCCGTAGTGCACCGTGTCCGGCGGCATGAACGCGATGCCGGAATGACGATGCTCGGTGTTGTACCAATCGAAGAACTCTCGGCAATGAGCACGTGCATCTTCGATCGAACCGAAGCGCGCCGGGAAATCGGGTCGGTACTTCAAGGTCTTGAAGTGCGCCTCGGAATACGGGTTGTCATCCGAGACGTGCGGGCGGCTGTGAGTTTTGGTGACGTCCAGATCGATGAGCAATTGGGCGACCGATTTGGAACGCATGCTGGTGCCGCGATCGGCATGCAAGGTCAACGTGCCCGGCACGATGTTCTGCTTAGCGATCGTATCGGCGATGAGCTGCTCGGCGAGCTCCGCTGTTTCCCGGTGAGCGATCATCCACCCGACGACGTAGCGGCTGAAAATATCCAGAATCACGTACAAGTGAAAATACGTCCATTTGACCGGGCCCTTCAGTTTGCTGATGTCCCAGCTCCACACTTCGTTCGGTTGTATCGCGAGCAGCTCAGGCTTCGTGTACCCGGGGTGACGCCGCTGCCGACGCCGATCGCCGGCTTGGTTCTGGGCGGCCAGAAGCCGGTACATGGTGCGCACGGAGCCGTAATAATGGCCTTCATCGAGCAATGTGGCATAAATCGTCGCTGGCGCCGTGTCAGCAAAACGCTCGCTGTCGAGCACGCCGAGCAGAGGCTCCTGCTCGGCGATGGAGAAGGCCAGCGGCGGCCGCGCTCGCACCGATATCGGGTGTCGGGTGAAGACGCCACGACGCCGCGCGCGATCGCGGTACACAAACCCAGGGTTGAAGGCGAACGCTCTGCAGGCGGCCTGCATGCCGACTTGAGGGGCAAGTTCGTTGACAGCGGCCATCACTCGCTCTCGCTCGTCTCGTCCGCGGTCGGCAGGCCGAGTGCCACGCACAGTTTTTTTTGGGCGTCGATAATCAGTTCCGCGCGCTCGAGGCGGCGCCGCAAGCAGGCATTGTCGCGGTTCAAATGTTTGATCTGGCGAGCCGCCGCATCGGGCTTCGGTCCTCGTCTTTGCGGTGCGAGAGCCGCGCGGTCCGCAGCTTCCAACTGCTTGCGCCAGCTCGAGAGCATCGAGGAATAAATACGTTTGCGACGGAGGAACGCGCCGAGCTCACCGCGCTCTTTGCAGCGATCGGCCTCGGCCAAAAGCATCCGCTTCTCGCTCGCAGAGAATTGCCGACGCGTCGCGATCTCGATCACCTCGGGGTCTGGGCTTTGACTCTCAGACGCTATGATAGAAGATCTTGGAATGACGGACTCGATCGAAGAAGCCGGAGAAAGACTGTTCATAGAAGACTTTGATACTTGGGACATGACTGGATACTACCTGTACTCTAAATTGTTGAGGTCAGGTGTCTCAGCTCACATTGGCACATGGGGGCCGTAGGGCGGTTGCAAAGACGGTCAATCACTAGTTTCGGCAGCAAGGTACGCGGTGA
>JANYBR010000009.1 GCA_025360685.1 Pseudomonadota bacterium | reverse complement strand
AAATTCCTGGTGGACGAAGACGGCAAGATGGGCGCGCGCAACGGCGTCTCCACCGGCGGCATCGAGAAGAAGATGGGCATCAAAGCGCAGGCGACCTGCGTGCTCAACTTCGACAACGCGGTGGCCTGGCGCCTCGGTCCCAAGCCGACGCCGCCGAAGCCGGGAGAGAAGCGCTCGGGCTCGGCCGGCATGGCCGGCATGTTCGGCATGATGAACGGCGCGCGCATGGGTGTCGGCATCCAGGGAATTTCGATCGGCGAGGTCGCCTACCAGAACGGCTACGCGTACGCGCATGAACGCCGCGTGGGCCATGCGCTGACCGGTCCCGCGGAGCCGGACAAGTCCGCCGATCTGGAATTCGTGCATCCCGATGTGCGGCGCATGTTGCTGCATTCCAGGTCGTTCGTTGAAGGCGCTCGCGCCGTGGCGATGTGGACGACGCTCAACATGTCGGTCGCGCGCTCGTCGCGTCCCGAAGCGGAGACGGCAGGACTGCTCTCGGACCTGATGACGCCGGTGATCAAGGCGTTCTTCACCGATATGGGATTCGAGGCGGCGAACCTCGCCATGCAATGCTATGGCGGCCATGGCTATATCCGCGACAATGGCGTGGAGCAATTCGTGCGCGACGGCCGCATCAACCAGACCTATGAAGGCGCCAATGGCGTGCAGGCGATGGATCTGGTCGGCCGTAAGCTCGGACGCAAGGGCGGCGCCGCGCCCATGGCCTTGTTCGGACTGATCTCCGGCTGGCTCGGCGAGAACGAGAAGGACGAAACGTTGGCGTCCTATGTGAAGGCCGTTAAGCGCGGCCTCGAAAATCTCCAGAACGGGACCATGTGGCTGGCGTCGAACGGACTGGCGAACCCCAACAACGCCGGTGCAGGCGCGACCGACTATCTGCGCATGATGGGCATTGTCGTCGTGGGCTGGATGTGGGGCCGCATGGCCAAGGTGGCGCTGGCAAAGATCAAGAGCGGCCAGGGCAATCAGGACTTCTACAAACAGAAACTGGTCTGCGCGAAATACTGGATGGAACGGCTGATCCCCGAATGCCCGATGCTGCTGGAACGCATCCAGGCCGGCAGCGAGACGGTGATGGCGTTCAGCTGACCCGTTGCGCCATTCGTGCAATAGCAAGTCGAATGATTTTCTGACGGGTGGCGTGCCCCGCGCGCTGCCTGAAACGAAAACGGCGGCCGATTGGCCGCCGTCCAGTCACTCGCTGTGAAGTCCAGCTTATTTCTTGTTGCGGCGGCGGATAAGGGCCGCGCCGACCAAACCGGCACCGAACACAAGGCCGGTCATCGGCTCGGGTAGAACTGTCGATACCGCAGCCGCCGGAACGATCGCAGCAATTGTCACGCCGATAACGGCAAGGGTTAACGAGAATGCAGTGGTTAGCGAACGCATGAGTAAATTCCCCGCAGGACGTTGCATCGCTGTTACGAGCAAATATCGTGCCGATTCAGCACGGTCCAAGGAAACAATGGGTTAGGCCGGCGCGGCGTTTGGCCAGTTCGAATAGTGTAAGAACTGTTTCCACTTCCGCAGCTGATTTGCGGCGGTCGAATCGGGCCCGCCCAAGGCAGAACCGATGGCGCTGGAAAAAGAAATTGTAATTTAGTGGCCATGTAAAAAATCCAGGCTGCACTTGAACCGTAACGGTCAAATCACCAAATCGGCTAAATCCCCACAGCTGCGTGCAGACAGAACGTTGTAAGCGTCGTGGGACCAGACTTAGTCGCGCAATCCATTCAGCCGGATCGTGTCGAGTTCTGCCGCTGTGAACACGCCCGCATCATAGAGCGCCAGGAACTCGTCCGACACACTGGCACCGAACACAAGCACGTCGTCGGTATTGACCGTCACTCTGACGCCGGCGTCGAACAGCTTGCGGATCGGATGCGCCGCGATGCTCTCGACCCTGCCAAGCATCAGGTTCGAGGTCGGGCAAATGTTCAGGCGGATGTGGTGGTCGGCCAGCATGCGCATGACGACGGGCGAAGCCGCGGCGGCGATGCCGTGCTGCACTTCGTCGAGCTCCAGGAGTTCAACGGCACGCCACACATCGTCGGCGGTGCCCCATTCGCCGACATGCGCCTTGAGGCGAAACCCGGCCGCCGCCGCCTTCCGATAGAGCGGAACGAAGTTCTCGATCGGCTGGGCGAACTCGTCGCCCGAAAGATCAATCGTCTTGTAGAGATTCAGTTGCAGGAAAGGAGCCAGCCAATTGTCGAGCGCCGCGATGGTGCAGTGCCGCGACATGCTCGCTTGCGGTATCCATTCCACGTCCGGCGCGGTGGCGCGATGAAGCTCGGCGATCGAATGGTAGAGTTCTTCGGCCGTGCCCATGCCGCGCGTGATCGCCCACACATCGTCGCCAAGTTCCAGGCGGGTGAGGCCGTCATGCCTGGCTTGAATGAAGGCCGCTTCGAAGCCGAGCAGCCGCCCAGCTGCGCCCTCGAACACCGGCCGCACATGTGTTCCGACCCAGGCGTGCATGTCGTCCATCGACGCAAGCGGCACCGTCAGCGGAGCAATGTCGTGTCCGGTGCGCACGTTCACGAAATCCCTGTTCGCAGCGAGATAACCATGCGTGTGGAGATCGGACTTGGGACAGGCGCGGATCGCGGTCAGATCACGCCGCGTCAGCGCTTCGACGAAGTGGTAGCTGTGGGCGTCCGTCATGGTCCCCCGTTGGATTGCCGCGATGGATCGTTTATCAGAAGGCACGCCAACGATGAACCCGCCATGACCGATGCTCCTCCCGACCGGCTCTGCAACAATCCCAAGAGCCCGTTCTTCAACGAGCAACTGCTCGAGCGCGGCATCGGCATCCGCTTCAACGGCGTCGAGCGCAACAATGTCGAGGAATATTGCGTCAGTGAGGGTTGGGTGCGCGTGGTCGCCGGCAAGTCCGTCGACCGCCACGGCAATCCTATGACGGTAAAGCTCAAGGGCACAGTCGAGGCGTATTTCAGGACGCAAGCGCAGAGCGAGTAACGGGCCCCTCACCCGGAAATGCTGCGCACTTCCGACCTCTCCCGTTCACGGAAGAGGTGACTTTTGGCTAACCTCTCCCGCTTGCGGGAGAGGTCGAGCGACGCAGAGCGTTGCTCGGGTGAGGGAATCTACGCCGCCTTCGCCGCGAGGGTGGCGAGCTGACCGATGAGGTTTTTCACGCCGTTGAGGCGCGCCTCCGGCGACGGCCAGTCGCGGCTGACGACCACCTTTTGATCGGGTCGCACCTTCATGGTGCCAGAATGCTCGTTGATGAGTTTCACCAGTGCGAGCGGATTGGGGAACTGATTGCCGCGGAAGGCGATGGTGCCGCCCTTGGGGCCGGCGTCGATCTTCTCGACCAGCGCGATGCGGCACAGCTGCTTGATCGCGACGATCTCGAACAGGTGCTGCACCTCCTCGGGCAGAGCGCCGAAACGGTCGATCAGTTCGGCGGCGAAGCGGTCGATGTCTTCGCGCGATTCGATCGTGGCGAGGCGGCGATAAAGCGACATGCGCACATTGAGGTCTGCAACATAGCTTTCGGGGATGAGCACGGCGGCGCCGATGTTGATCGCCGGCGACCATTGCTCGGCGATCTCGGCCGCGCCTTCGCCGAGCCGCATTTGAGCCACCGCGTCCTCGAGCATCTCCTGATAGAGCTCGATGCCGACTTCGCGGACATGGCCGGACTGTTCCTCGCCGAGCAAATTGCCGGCGCCGCGAATGTCCATGTCATGGCTGGCGACGGAGAAGCCCGCGCCCAACTGGTCTAGCGATTGCAGCACTTCGAGACGGCGCGTCGCGGTGTCGTTCAGCTTCCGGTCCGGCGGCGTCGTCAGATACGCATAGGCACGCTGCTTGGCGCGACCGATGCGCCCGCGCAGCTGGTAGAGCTGCGACAGGCCGAACATGTCGGCGCGATGCACGATCATCGTGTTGGCCGTCGGAATGTCGAGGCCGCTTTCGACGATATTGGTGGAGACAAGCACGTCAACCTTGCGCTCGTAGAAGGCGGTCATCACTTCCTCGAGCACCGTGGGTGTCATCTGGCCATGCGCGATCGCCGGCTTGATCTCGGGTACGGTGACTTTCAGGAACTCCGCCGCTTCGCGCAGATCGGCGATGCGCGGAGCGACATAGAAGCTCTGCCCGCCACGATAATGTTCGCGCAGCAGCGCCTCGCGGATGACGAGCGGATCGAACGGCGTAACGAAAGTGCGGACCGCCAGCCGGTCGATCGGTGGCGTGGTGATGAGCGAGAGATCCCGCACGCCGGAGAGCGCAAGCTGCAAGGTGCGCGGGATCGGGGTCGCCGTCAGGGTCAGAACATGCACGTCGGCCTTCAGTGCTTTCAGCTGTTCCTTGTGGCTGACGCCGAAATGCTGCTCCTCGTCGACGATGACGAGGCCCAGTTGCTTGAATGCCATGGATTTCGCCAACAATGCATGCGTGCCGATGACGATATCGACGCCGCCTTCCGCGAGCAGCGCCTTGGTGAGCGCGGCTTCCTTGGCTTCCACGAAACGCGAAAGCTGGCGCACCTTCAAGGGAAAGCCCGCGAAGCGCTCGACGAAGGTGCGATAGTGCTGGCGCGACAGGAGCGTGGTCGGAACCACCAAGGCGACCTGCTGCCCGCTCATCGCCATCACAAAGGCGGCGCGCAAGGCGACCTCGGTCTTGCCGAAGCCGACATCGCCGCAGATGAGACGATCCATCGGCCGTCCCTTGGCCAGGTCCTCCATCGTGTCGGCGATGGCTTTTTCCTGGTCCTCAGTCTCCTGATAGGGAAAGCGGGCACAGAATTCGTCGTACAGGCCGGTCGGCGGATCGATCGGCGGCAGCGAGCGCAGCTCGCGCGCGGCGGCGATGCGGATCAGTTCGGCGGCGATCTCGCGCACACGCTCCTTCATGCGTGCCTTGCGCTGCTGCCAGCCGGCGCCGCCCAGTCGATCGAGCTGGGCGTTGCTTTCGTCCGCACCGTAGCGGGTCAGCAGTTCGATGTTCTCGACGGGGAGAAACAGCTTGCCGCCGTCATATTGGATTTCGAGGCAATCATGCGGCGCGCCGAGTGCGTCGATGGTCTTGAGGCCGAGATAGCGGCCGACGCCGTGCTCGATGTGGGTGACAAGATCTCCGGGCGCCAGGCTCGAGGCTTCGGAGAGGAAGTTCTGGGCCCGGCGCGACCGCGTGGCGGCGCGCACCATACGGTCGCCGAGAATGTCCTGTTCGGAGACGATGGCGAAGTCCGACGCCTCAAAGCCCTTCTCGACCCCAAGCACCGCGATGCCGACAGCGGTGTCGTGCAATTGTGCCGCATCGGGCCAGTTGGCGACCGTGCGGATGACGGCAAGGCCATGATCGGACAGCACGCCGCCCATACGCTCCGATGAACCGGCACTCCACGATGCGACGATGACGCGCTTGTTCGCCGCCAGAAGCGAATGGATGTGATCGGCGGCGGACTGGAAGACGTTGGTCTTGCCGGCGGCGCGTTCGGGCTGAAAGTCACGGCCAACCTTGCCGCCGGCGTCGACCGACTTTATCGACTCCGGCGCGTGGAACGGCGACAGATCACGCACATTGTGGCGCGCGAGCGCATCGGACCATTCCTTGTCGCCGAGATAAAGCAGCTCGGGCTTGAGCGGCTTGTAGGGTGGCGCCTTGATGACGTTTTTCTCGGCGTCGTGCCTTTGAACGCGAAACTGTTCGCGCGTCTCGAAATAGTCTTTGACCAGTTCGATGCGCGCGGCCTTGACTTCTTCGGTCTGATGTCCAAGCAGCAACAGGGCGCGCGGCACGAAGTCGAACAGTGTGTCGAGCCTGGGAAAAAACAGCGGCAACCAATGCTCCATGCCCTGCTGCTTGCGGCCGGCGCTGACGGATTCGTAGAGCGGATCGTCATTATTCGCCGGGCCGAACTGGGCGACATAGCCGGCCCGGAAGCGGCTGATGGAGTCCTTGCCCAGCGGCACTTCGCTGGCCGGCAAGAGCTCGATCTCGTCGATCTGGTCGGACGAAAGCTGAGTCTCGGCATCGAAACGGCGGATGGCATCGAGGTTGGAGCCGAAGAAATCGAGCCGCAGCGGCATCTCGATGCCGGGAGGCCAAAGATCGATGATGCCGCCGCGCAACGCGAAGTCGCCGGGCTCGCGCACCGTGCTGGCGCGGACATAGCCGTTGCCGGAGAGGAACGCGACCAGGGCTTCGTGATCGATGTCCTGGCCGACCTTGGCGAAGAAACTCGCCTGCGCGATCCAGTCGCGCGGCGGCACCCGCTGCAGAAGTGCGTTCACCGTGGTCACAACGATGGCAGGCCCCGCATCGGCTTTTCGCCGCGTCAGGCTGGCGAGGGAAGCCAGCCGCGTGCTTTCGATGTCGGGCTTGGGTGAAACTCGGTCATAGGGGAGGCAATCCCAGGCCGGAAAGGAGAGAATGGAAACATTGGGCGCGAAGAATCCGATCGCCTCGATCACGCTGGCCGCATGCACATCGTCCGACGCCACGAACACGACAAGCCCGTCCAGGCGCAACGCCGCTTCGGCCGCCAGATAAGCGTCATAGCCCGCCGGCGCACCAGTGACCGAAAAACGGCCCGGCTGGCGCGCGATGTAGTCTAGACGCTCCATTTCGGATTCCTGCGGTTGCAGAGCGCCTTCATACGGGCAAACAGCGGCGTGTCGAAGTTGGCCGGCACGGACGCGTTGCCGCGCAGCCAGTCGTAAACATCCTGATCCGGCGCAACCAAAAGCGCTTCGAACTGGTCGAGTTCGGCTCCCGACAGCCGGGCAAGTTCGGCTGCCGCAAAGGTTCCAAAGATGAGGTCAACCTCCTTGAAGCCGCGCCTTTGTGCCCGGAACAATAGCCGTTTGCGGCGGGCCTCCGAAGAGCCACCGTTTTGCTGCGTTTCCATGCGGCGGATATAGCCCGTTAGGTCCGTTGAGAACAACTGTCCCGCCTCATACTCTTATTGTCACATGCGTCCTTCGATTCTGTTTCCCCTGTTTGCCGAAACCCGCACGCTCGGCGGCGTGGGGCCCAAGCTGGAAAAATTGATCGCAAAAGTCGCGGGACCCAGGATCGTCGATCTCATCTTCGACCTGCCGGTCGGGCTGATCGACCGGTCCTATCGGCCCACGCTGATCAACGCGGAATCGGGGCGCATAGCCACGGTGACGGTAAACGTGCTGGATCACATCGCGCCGCGCGATCGGCGGCAGCCATATCGCATCCGGTGTTCGGACGACACTGCGATGATCGAACTGATCTATTTTCACGCCCATGCGGATTACCTGAACCGCACACTTCCGGTTGGCTCCAAGCGCGTGATCAGCGGCAAGATCGAGCGCTACAAGGACAAGCTTCAGATGCCACATCCCGATCACGTGCTGGCGCCGGAGGAAGTCGGCGAGCTGCCGCTGCATGAACCGGTCTATGCACTGACCGACGGCCTGCCCGCCAAGCCGATGGTGAAGGCCGTGCGCGCGTCGTTGGCGAAGGTTCCCACTTTGCCGGAATGGGACGATCCGGCATTCCTGAAGACGCGCAACTGGTCAGGGTTCGACGTCGCGCTTCGCACAGCGCATACGCCGGTCAGCGACCATGACCTGCAGCCAGAAACGCCGATCCGCCAGCGTCTCGCCTATGACGAGCTGCTTGCCAACCAGCTGGCGCTGCTATTGATCCGCCGGCAGATGCGCGGCGTCAAGAAAGGCCGCAGCCTGAAGGGCGACGGACGATTGAAGGCCAAGGTGGTTGCTGCCCTGCCCTTCGCGCTGACCGACGGCCAGTTGCACGCCCTCGGCGAGATTGAGGCGGATATGGCCGCGCCGCAACGCATGCTGCGATTGCTGCAGGGTGACGTCGGCGCGGGAAAGACCATCGTCGCTTTTCTCGCCCTGCTCGGCGCAGTGGAAGCCGGGACGCAGGGCGCGCTCATGGCGCCGACCGATATTCTCTCGCGCCAGCACATGGCGACGTTGGAGCCGCTGGCCAATGCAGCCGGCATACGAATTGCCCTTCTGACGGGACGCGAGCGAATTGGCCGCGATCAGACGCTCGCGGCACTGGCCAGCGGCGAAATCGACATCCTCGTCGGCACGCACGCGCTATTTTCGGAAGACGTCGCGTTTGCCGACATGGGACTCGCCGTCGTCGACGAGCAGCACCGCTTCGGGGTGCATCAGCGAATGCAGCTTCAGGGCAAGGGCGGACGGCCAGCCGATGTGCTGGTGATGACCGCGACGCCGATCCCGCGCACTCTCGCGCTGACCGTCTACGGCGACATGGACGTCTCGCGTCTGACGGGCCGGCCGCCGGGCCGCAAACCGGTGGACACGCGCGTGCTGTCTGCCGAACGGCTCGACGAGGTGATCGAACATCTGCGCAAGGCGATTGCGCGCGGCGCCCGCGCCTATTGGGTTTGCCCGCTGGTGGAAGAGTCCGAGAAAATCGACCTCGCTGCAGCTGAAGAGCGCGCCGAAATGCTCAAACGCGTGCTCGGCCCGAAGGTCGGGTTGATGCATGGCCGGATGAAGGGCCCTGAACGTGATGCGGAGATGGCGAAGTTCAAGTCCGGCGACACCTCGATACTGGTCGCCACGACGGTGATCGAGGTCGGGGTCGATGTGCCGGAAGCCACGATCATGGTGGTCGAACATGCCGAACGCTTCGGTCTCGCCCAGTTGCATCAGTTGCGCGGTCGGGTCGGACGCGGCGCGGACAAATCGAGCTGTCTGCTGATCTATCACGGCGCGCTTGGCGAAACGGCCAAGGCGCGGCTGAAGACGATGCGCGAGACTGACGACGGCTTTGTCATCGCCGAGGAAGATCTGCGCCTTCGCGGCGCTGGTGAACTGCTTGGCACAAGGCAGAGCGGCATGCCGCTGTTCCGGCTCGCGGACCTTGCGGCGCATGCCGATCTGCTGGCAGTGGCGCGGGACGACGCCCAGCTCGTGCTGGCCCACGATCCGGAGCTCCAGTCGCCGCGCGGCGAAGCGTTGCGTACATTGCTCTATCTGTTCGGCCGCGACGAAGCGGTGCGCTATTTACGGGCCGGTTGAACGTTCCGTGGCGACAGGGTGTAGGATTCTTGCATGATCGATTTTCTTCCCGCGCTCGAACACGCGCTTCGCCGAGTGCTTCCACAACTGCACAGTATCGAAGCCATGAACCGGCTCTCGGGCGGCGCGAGCCAGGAAACCTGGTCGTTCGACGCCGTGTGCGAAGGCGGCGTCATTCCGCTGATCCTGCGGCGTTCGCCGGGCGGACAACCACGCGTGACGGGTGAGACGTCCACCTCCGTTCCGCTGGAGACCGAAGCCGTCGCCATCGAGGCTTCGCGCGCGGCCGGCGTGAAGGCGCCGCGGGTGCGCCATGTCCTGAAGGAAGATGACGGTATCGGCCAAGGCTATGTCATGGACCGGCTACGCGGCGAGACCATTGCGCGCAAAATCCTGCGCGACAAGGAGTTCGATGCCGTGCGCCCACGCCTGGCGCGGCAGTGTGGCGAGATCCTGGCGCGCATCCACGCCGTGACGGTCACACCGGAGCTGCGCGCTCTTCTGCCAGTCGTCGACGGACCCACGCAGCTGCGCCGCTACCGTGACATCTACGATCTCTACAACTATCCGCACCCGGTGTTCGAGATGGCACTCAAATGGCTGGAGCCGCGCATGGCCGGCGCCAAACGGCAGACTCTGGTTCACGGCGATTTCCGGCACGGCAATCTTCTCATCTCTCCCGACGGGGTCGAAGCCGCGCTCGACTGGGAACTCGTGCACATTGGCGATCCGCTCGAGGACATCGGCTGGATTTGCACCAATTCCTGGCGTTTCGGTGTGCAGGAAAAGGTCGTAGGCGGCTTTGGCGACCTGCCCGATCTGCTCGCCGGCTACCGAGAGGCGGGCGGAGCCCAGGTCTCCGAGGAAGAGGCGCGGACCTGGATCGTCTATGGTTCGCTCAAATGGGGCATCATGTGCATGAGCATGTATCAGGGTTTCGTGCGCGATCACTCGGTCGAGCGCGCCGCCATTGGCCGCCGCTCGTCGGAGACCGAAGTCGACCTGATCAATCTAATTATTCGCGGAAAGATCTAATGATAATTTGCGGTCTCATTCTCTGCGATAAACCGAAAATCAACGTGTCGGAGAATGCTCCATGATGGATCAACCCTCCATGCGCGAGCTGGTCGAAGCGGTGCGCGACTTCATCGAGCAGCGCGTCATGGCCGAGCTCAGAGGCCACACCGCCTTTCACGCCCGCGTTGCGGCCAACGCGCTCAGTATCGTGGCGCGCGAGCTTTCGAGTGGTGGACCCTCCGTTGAAGCGGAACGCGCGCGGCTCAAGGGACTTCTCGGACATGACGGTACCCTGATTGACCTCAATCGCGAGCTTTGCGTGAGAATCCGCGAAGGCAAGATCGGGCTTGAGACGAAAGGCTTCGCCGAACATCTGACGATCACGACGCGCGACAAGGTTGGCATCGACCAGCCGAGTTATTCCGGATTGAAACGGTTGCTGGCGGACGGCGGCTAGGCCGCGATCGGTTTTGCCTCGCGTTCGACCAGTGCGAGGCGCGTCAGCGCGAGGCCGGCGACTGCAATGCCCTCGGCCCAGGCCAACGCGGCCCCGAGCCAGGTCGGCTCGGCAAGCTGTGGAAAGAACAGGTACAGCAGCGCATTCGCGTGAAGCCCCTCGAGGATCGCGGGCACAAGTACATAGAGTGCAAGCAGGATGACGAGCGCACCCAAATCGCCCCGCCGCCTGCCCGGCAGAGTCTGCATCAACACGAAGATGGACACGTCGCGAGTGAGAAAGCCAAGTCCGGCCAGCACGAGCGCCTGACCGGCTGCAGCGATGGCGACATCATTGAGCAACCAGATCGCCAGAATCGCGCCGGTCAACAAGGTCGCGCCATAGCTCATCATCCAGGCCTGCACGCCCGACATGGCACCAACGACATGACCGATGCGGAATTGATCTTCCATCCAGCGGTAGTGAACCCGGTCTTTCGGTTCGAGCAGCACCATCAAATAGGTCAGCAGCGCGAACGTCGTCATCGCCAGTAACAACCGCAGGGAGACCGCGTCCCACAACTTCATGTCCGGCGAAAGCCAGGCGTCGAAACCCGCCACATAGAGTCCGATGAAGGCGAGAAAGACGAGCCAGACCGCAGGTCCGTTTCGCAATTTGAGTTCCAGCCGCATCTGGCGAATGCAACCGAGCAGGGTCCAGCCGGCAAAGATCGCGACCGACGTCAGGAGAAACGCCCGCGAGTCGATACTCCTGCCCCACCACGGAATGAAGTCCGTCGCAGGCTTGTGGCTGAGCGTGGCGGCAACGGGATCGGCGGTGCTCCATACCAGGTAGACGATCAACGCGGCGCACAGGCCGATCGCCTGATAGACGAACAGATCCAGTCGCGAGTGGGATTGTCGCCGGCGGATGGCGATGAGGCTGGCGAGCAGGCTCGACGACTGCGCGATCACGCCGATGCCAATGTAGTATATCAGCTCGATCGCGGCCGTCGCCACGCCCAGATGCGTCACGATATTGACCATCATGAGCACCAGGCAGAATGCGCCGCCGAACCAGTTGTAGATTGTCGAGCCGAACAGTTTGCCCCATGTCATCGTACCGGCGCCTAGCGACGACAGGCGTTGCATATCCCAGGTACGATCGCGGATCTCGCCGACCACGCTCATGGAGGCATTGCGCGCGCCCCAGATGACGACGATGAAGTAATACAGCAGTGTCGCCGCGCGCGACGGCCCCCACTCCGCGCCACCGGGAAGCGACGCTGCAAAAAAGGTCAGCGCCAGCACGCCCACCATCATCAGCATGCGGCGGGGCGTCAACTCAAGCCAAACGTTGCGTTCGAATTCCGGGTTCATGGCTTGCGGCCGACCTGCGCGAAGTAGGCATCCTCAAGCGCCTTGCTGGACTCGCCGAAGCTCGACACGTCGAAGCCGGCCGTGACGAGCTCGCGTAGCAGCTTGGCGCGTGCGCCGGCATTGCGCGTGAACACGATCAGCGCGTGGCTCTGATCGGCCTCGACGACATCGGCGCCGCGGCTGACCAAAAATTCGCGCAAGTCGCTGCGCTTGGTGGCGATCTCGATCATGTAGCGCGGCCGCTCGTCGTCGCGTACCTTGATCGCCTTGCCGCCGGCGATCAGGCCGTTCTCGATGATGATCATTTCCGAGCAATAATCCTCAAGCTCGGCCAGGATGTGCGAGGAGACGACCAGGGTCATGCCACTATTGCGCAGTGCGATCAGCAGTTTCGAAAGATCACGCCGCGCCTGCGGGTCGAGGCCTGCGGCCGGCTCGTCGAGCAGAAGAACCTTCGGC